>NZ_JBHYYB010000109.1:0-28693 GCF_042752535.1 Kitasatospora sp. NPDC059327
GCGCGACACCGCGGCGATACCGCCGTTGGTCGACGCGCTGCCGGCGGGCGCGAGCTCGAAGCCCTGCCAGTTGCTGCCCTCGTACCAGTAGCGGTCCTGGACGGATCCGTTGGCTCCGACGAACCAGAGTTCCATGCTGTTCGGGACGCGCGACACCGCGGCGATACCGCCGTTGGTCGACGCGCTGCCGGCGGGCGCGAGCTCGAAGCCCTGCCAGTTGCTGCCCTCGTACCAGTAGCGGTCCTGGACGGATCCGTTGGCTCCGACGAACCAGAGTTCCATGCTGTTCGGGACGCGCGACACCGCGGCGATACCGCCGTTGGTCGACGCGCTGCCGGCGGGCGCGAGCTCATAGCGCCCCCACGGCCTCCCGTCGTACCAGTACGCACCCTGTACCGACCCGTCCGTGCCGATCCACCAGAACTCCATGCTTCCGGGGATCCGGGAGACGGCGGCGATCCGGCTTGACGGCGACGCGCTGCCGTCAGGCGACAGCGGGAATTGATTCCAAGTCATCTTTACCTTCCGGTAACTTTGTGATCGGAACGCTTAGGTTGGATCTCGTCCCGATCGAGCGAGCCCAGGCTCGGCCCGCCGCGGATCCCCTCATCCGTTTCCGGATCGACCGCGGCCGTAGACGCCCCGACCCCGTGCTGGGGTGCGGGCTCTGCACTCCGACCAGTACATCCCGGTTGCCGTGCACCCGCGACCCGTGCTGACCCACACGGGTCACTGATCCCGAGGCGTGGAAGGTATCCCGGAGGGTGTCGGCGGCGATGACCCAATGCCTCGAAGTTAGAGACCAGGGGACGGTGTCAAGGCCTCGGGCAGCGTGATCTTGTAGGTACTCGGCGCGGTGCGGGTTAGCAGGCTGTTTCTTGTCCACAGGCAGAGCTGGGAGGTGAGGTTCCTGCGGGCCCGGGCTGCTGTGATTCCTATGTCATCGGCAAGGTCACGGGCGTGCATGGGCTGGTTGGCGTTGGCGGCAAGGATTCGGCACAGCTGATTCCAGGGAGAAGCCGGATCTCGGGCCGGATCCTGTTCCGTTGGGAGGGTGGGAGCCTGGACGGTGATCTCGATGCCGGTGATGGCGGTGCTGTCACGGGGACGTTGATCGCGGTTCCAGGTGTGGTAGCGGGAGACGCCCCGCTTCGCCACGCGGGCAGAGGTCCGCAGACGGCGCTTGGGGAGCAAGGCGCGCAGGAGTCGGGCGCCGATCTGTCCGACCAGGTCAGTCATGGTTTCGTGGCCAGGAGCCGCTCCCGGGCGGGCGATCAGGGCGACGGTGTCGCGCGCGGCCTCCATGGCGACGATGAACGCCGCCCTGTCAGGGTCGATGCCGGACCGGGTTTCCACGGCTGTGACCATGACCGATCGCAGGGCCTGGTACAGAGCGAGCAGGGCCCACAGCTCCTGGGCGAGGCCGGCGGGATCCTTCGAGCGCAGAACGCGGCCTTTGAGGAGCGTGTGACGCAGCGCAAGGTAGGCGCACTCGATCTCCCAGCGCTCGTGATAGAGGCGGACGAGCCGGTGGGCGGGGTCGGTGCGGTGGTCGGTGAGCGTAGTCAGCAGCCGGTAGGTCTCGCCGAAGGTGCTGCCGTCGGCCGTGCGTGTGCGGATCTCGGCTTCGATGACGCGCAGGACGAGGCCGGCGATGCGGGTGAGATAGGAGCCGTCGGGCAGCAGGGTCAGGACAGGTGGGTGGCGACGGCTGGTGCAGCGCACCAGGAACTGCGCACCGCGGCCGGCGACCTGCGCGAGCAGGTCGTTGGTGTGGAAGGCGCGGTCGGCCAAGAGCAGCATGTCCGGGGTCAGATCCGATGCCAACTGCTGTGCGTAGTGCGTTTCGCCCTTGGCGACGGGGCCAAAGGCTGCTGCTGTCAGGCCGCGGGTTCCGGTCTCGCACAGTGTCATCAGCATCAGTCTGGGGTACCCGGCTTCGCCGAGGCGGCTGGCGGGACGGCCGAGCCAGGACCAGTTCCGTTCATGGCTGGGGACGATCAGGCTGCTGCATCCGTCGAAGGCGACCGTTCGCCAGCGTCGGTAGCTCACCCCAGGGGTGGTCGGCTGAGCCAACGGTCCTGCCAGCACCTCGAACAAGCGCTGGATCGGGGTGGAACCGATCCGTCTGCGCAGGTCACGGAGCGCTTTCTCGGAAGGCTCGGGAACGGGGCCGACCAGCCCCGCGACCAGCTTGTTCCACACCAGACGGGCGCCGAGATGCTCGAACAGCCCCAACGCCAGAACGAAGTACACCCCGACCCGGGAGGGCAGGCATCGCAGTCGCCGCTCCCGCGCTCCGGACTCCTCCAAGATCGCGTCCACCAGCTCAGGGGGCACGACCTGGGTTAACTCACCGAGGTGGCCGGGGGCGAACACATTGCTGGTGCCGCCCATGACAGGCTGGGGCATGAGGTCTCTGCTTTCAGGAAGATCTTGGTCGATCCCCTGGATAGCAGAGACCCCATCGCGTTTCACGCCCTCTTGACACCGTCTCCTGGTCTCTAACTTCGAGGCATTGGGCGATGACCAGCCAGGTCCAGCGGTCGGCCGCCGCGGAGTCGCGCAGGCGGGGCCGGGTCCAGCCGAGGGTCTGCTTGAGCAGGCGGAACGTGTGCTCCAGCTCGAAGCGGCGGAGGAACGCCTGCCGGCAGCGGTCGACGTCTTCGGCGCTGGCGCCGGTGCGCGACCACCAGAGCCAGGCCGGCCGGTTCACTCCGCCGCTGGGCAGCTTCTCGACGGCCAGGCGGATCACGGTGCCCTCGATGACCGGCAGCGGCCCGTCGTGGTCCAGCCAGGCCGCCCGTTTCGTGAGACGTCGGTGGAGCCGGTCCCAGGACCGGGCGACAGCGGTGCCGTAGCGGGGGGTCGCGGTGGCGGTGACCGCCTGCTCGGCGCCCCAGGTGCCGGGGGCGCCGAAGACGAACTCGCCGCCGTGCTTGGGCGGCCGGCCCCCGGCGGGGTGGGCTGCGGCGAACTCCGCGCGGCCGGGTGCCGGGCGGCGCATCACCCGGTCCGAGCGGAGCCGGCCGAGGACCTGCACCGGCAGGTCACCGAGCAGGTGCGCGATGCGCGGGGCGTCGTAGCCGGCGTCCATCACCACCAGGACCTCCGGATCACCGGCCTTCCACTGCCCGGCCGTGATCAACCGGACCACCACGTCGCGGAGCTGGGCGGTGGTGACGGCGGCCAGGTCGGCGCCGGGCTCCAGCCGCACCGCATCGAGCACCGCCGTCCACGACGTCCGCCCGGTCTCCAGCGCGACCACGAACGAGGCTTGAGTCCCTGCCAGGCACCGGATCCCTTTCCTGTCGGATCGGTTGAAGCGGCTTTGCCAACTTCTCCCGCATACGCTCAAGACGATCGCGCTGGAGGTGCATCTCTTTCGCAGTGGACATACCCTGATGAGAAGCTATGACTATAGGTGACGGGTATTCGACCAGGATCCGCGAGGCGCGGCATTTCGGCAGCTTATAACAGCCCGCAAAAACCAGCCAATCTGCGGAGCTGTCGAAGATTTATGCAAGAAGGTCGGGAGCCATGCGAAGAGTATTCAAGGGTCAGTCCGGTGCTGCTGGCCGGATGGTGCGCTACTATCGCCGATCACCCCGATATCTTTCGGGAGAATGGGGCGGCACATGTCATTTTGGCTATACGCCCCCTGGGTGGAAATTCAATCTTGAAAGCGCATTAGTTGCCATGGAGCAACAGCTTGCCCAAACGCTCGCATTGCCGCCGAACTCGCTTGTCCTTGATGCTGGCTGCGGTTACGGGCGAGTCGCTTCTACGCTAGCCGGCGACCCATTCCGCCTGAACGTCATCGGAGTCGACCTGATACCGGAACGCCTGGTGGAGGCGCGTCGATATATCGAAGATCGTGGCCTCTTGCGGCGAGTTCAACTGCTCAATACAACCTACTGTTCGCTGCCCATCGGCGATAACACGTTATCGGCCGTGTTTACGATGGAGGCGCTGGTGCACGCAGATCCGCTTGAGGCGGCGTTGGGTCAATTTTGGCGCGTGCTCAAGCCAGGTGGTCGATTGGTGCTCTTTGAATACTCAGTGCCGCCTCGCGATTCCGCGGGCCCATGGCACCAGCGCATCGCTGACAGCATCGCCCTCCGCACCGGGATGGCAAGCATCGAGCGCTTTACGCACGATGGATTTCCAGCTCTCTTGAAAGCAGCGAATTTTGAGAATGTCAAGGTCAGGGACATTAGCCGAAACGTGTGGCCAACCTGGCGCTGGATGTTCTGGCTCGCAATTCGCAAATATTGGCCAGGGATACTGTGCGGAGGGTTTATTTGGCGCCCTAATCTTGCCGGGGCCTTACTGATATGGCCTAACCGCCGTCATCTTGGCTACAAGATAGTTACTGCGACAAAGCCGTCCTAAAGTCTGACGGCCACATGCCACGCAGCCCCCACTCGGAGGGGCCAACCAGCTTGCGCTCTGTGTGCCCCCTGTCCTGCCGATGGAGTGGTGGGGTGGGGAGCGGGTGCGCACCGGCTCGGACGACGCTGCGCTGTGCCCCCGCGCTCTTGGGCCGGGGCGGCCGGGAACCCACCCACCTCCTCTTCTAGAGATCCTCTCTAGAAGAGGAGGTGGGTCAGGCACATGCCCCTCACCACCATCCAGGTCGACGTGGAAGTACGCGACCGGCTCAAAGCCATCGCGGATGCCTCCCACACCTCCATCAAGCAGGTCGTGGCCAACATGGCCGCCCAGACCCTGACTCCCACCGAACTCGCCGAACGCCAGGCCCGCGGCCGCGCCGCCATGGCCGCCACCGGCACGGTCATCAACGACGACCCCACCGACCCCGACCGCCAAGCCGCCCAAGCCTTCTGGGCGGGCCTGGAAGGCGACGCGTCTTGACCTCTGCCGGCACCGTCGTCCTGGACCACACCGCCCTGGCCGCACTCGCAGCCGGGAACCGCTTCCTGTCCTACGTCTATGACACCACCCACCAGTCCCCCCAACGCCGAATCCTGGTACCCACCAGCTGCCTGGCCCAGGCCGAACGCGACCGCCCCGGCTCCGCCGACTACTTCGCCTCCCTCGAAGCGCTCACCTTCCTCGACCTGGACCTCGCCGCCGCCAGCGCCGTGGGCCGCGCCGGCCTGCCGTTTCTGCATGTCAGCGAGCGCGCCGAGGCTCACGAACGCGGTCCGGCCTCGGTCGTGGAGCTGCAATGGCGCACGATGCGGGAAGAGGCTGCTGAGGCCCCGGATTTCCCTGCGTTCGGCGAACTGGTGGAAGCGGCGCATGCCGATCCGAAGCTACGACAGCTCTGCGTTTTCTCCAGTCACTGGACGCTCGGCTTCAGCTCCTGCACCGGGTTCCCGTTCCGCGTCGAGGCGGCCATCGCTCCGTCGCGCAACGGCGGCCCGTACCTCGTGATGGAGCATCCCCACTCCATCGTGTTCGGCGAGACGGCCACGGCCGAAGAGGCGGTCGCTGCGGCGGTGTCCCGCCTCCCCACCGGGCTGGGTCCAGCTGTTGCGGGAACCGCCGATAGGGATGAGTGACGCATCAGGACAGGACGAGGCAGGCCGAATCTAGTTACGGACAGTCAGTAACCTCGCTGTCAAATGGCTCCCCGTCAGGTGGCCGCGAGTGGGGAGATCCAAGTGGCCGGCCACCCACCAGTAGTTCGGAGAAGGTAGGTCGCGTACCACTGCGGCTCGCCGCCGGGCCCTGTCCAAACCAGGGAGTCCAGGGGGAATCCCACCCACAGCACCGCGGGCCCGCCGGAGATCCGCGTCTCATGGACACATGAACACAAGTGCGGATCATCCGGAATGCCGGTGATCTGGTAGGAGATCCGGCCGCACTGGCAGTGCCCCGTTCGAACCGGCGCCGGGGCGTTGGGTGGTTCCGGCAGCCGGGTGTCGGCCTGTTCGACGGCCAGGGGCCGTGTGGACGAGTGTGGCGAGTCGAAGGTGGGTGGCGTCGTGCTCATGGGGGTCCTCGGTTCGATGGGGGTCGGGGTGCGGGCCGGTCAGGCGGTGAGTCGGTGAGGGTCTCCCGACGCGGGGGCGGGGGAGAGGCGGGTGAAGAACTCGGTTCGGATGATCTCGTTGCGTTCGCCTTCGGGCAGGCGGGCGAGAAGGGCGGGCAGGGGCCGTGCGCGGGCGACTTCGCTGCGGTGGGCGAGGATCGCCTGCCACTTCCGCGCGATCCACGGGGACACGTCGACGGTCGTGGTCACGTACGCGTCCGGTACCGCGAGGAGTGTCTTGCCCACGCTCTGGAGGAGCGGGCCGAGCCGCCCCACACCGGATTCCGGGTGCGTAGCCGTGTACAGGGCGGTCGGCTGCCAGGGGTCGCCGGCCTCGGGATACAGGTGCGGCAGGCCGGCGGCCTCTACGGCGAGGAGGGTGATCTGGTGGGCGCGCCGGTGGTCCGGGTGCCCGGTGAGCTGGCCAAGGGCGTCGTGGCCGATGACGATGTCGGGTTGGAGTTCGCGAATGTGTGCGACCAGGCGGCCGACGGCCTCGTCGAGCGGCGCGTCGGCGAGGCGGAGAGTGCCTTCGGGTGCCGAGGCGGGGTTGTGGGCGTCGGCGTAGCCGAGCAGCCGCGGGGCTCCGGCGCCCAAGATGTCGAGAGCGTCCGCGAGTTCTGGGATGCGGTGGGTGCCGGCGGTCCAGGTGGCGGTGACGACCGCGGTGCGGGCGCCCGCGGCGGCGTGCTGGGCGAGGACTCCGCCGGCGAGGAGGGATTCGTCGTCCGGGTGGGCGGCGACGGCCAGAAGCGACGGGGCAGGCGCATCCGTAGTGGGTGAGGTCACGGTGGTGGAGCCTTTCGATCGAACGCGGGTGAGCGTGGTGGCCGGGCTACGCGCGGCCTGGGGTCTCGTAGCGCTGGAAGTGGGTGGGCGGGTGGTCGACCGGCAGCTTCGGGTTCCAGGCGGTCAGGCACTGGGCGCTCGGTACGAACAGCGGGGCTGGCCAGGCCGTCCAGGGGCCAGAACCGCCAGGCCCCGATGGCCTCCTCGCGCTGCTGTGGGACGCCGGTCCACCGGGTGACGACGACGGGCACCGTCACCCGGACGACGTCGCTCACCCGGTCGAGGAGGGTGCCCAGGACCAGGACGTCGTCGGGCTCGGCCACGAGGCCGGTCTCCTCCCGGAGTTCGCGGACGGCCGCTTCGGCGAAGCGCTCGCCCGGCTCGACCGTGCCGCCGGCGAGCTCCCACGTCCGGCGCTGATGCTGGCCGAGGAGGACTCCGTCCGGGCCGTGGACGATGATGCCCACGCCCACCGCCGCGTGCGGTGGCGGCGGTGCGCTGGTGCGGGGGCGGGACGGTACTCGGACCGGGCGGCGGGCGGCGTACAGCCGGTAGGAGACGCGGGTGTCCGGCTGGTCGGACTCGATCGCGGTGACCGCCTCCATGGTGAGGCCGTGCTGGACGAGGAGGTCTTCCCACCGCTTGGGGGTAAGGACCCACATGTCGACAGGGTGGTCGTCGGTGGTCCCGGGCAGCCGCAGGATCTCGGTCCGCGCGGCTACCTCGGCCGACGGTCCGGTACCGGCCGCGTTGGTGTGCGGCGCCGAGAAGAGCACCAAGCCGCCCGGCTTGAGGCCGTTGGCCAGGACGGGCAGCAGCCGGTCGGGGTTCAGGAAGGGGACGGAGCAGACGGAGTAGATCAGGTCGAACGGGTCGACGTCCCACAGGTGGGCCACGGCGTCGGCACACACCAGGCGCAGGCCCGGCGTGTCGGGGTAGCGAGTGGCGGCGCGCTGGTGCTGGGCGGGGGAGGCGTCGACGGCGGTGACGTCGGCGCCCCGGGTGGCGAGGTGGGCGGCGTGCCGGCCGAGGCCGCTGCCGAGGTCGAGGACGCGCAGCCCGGCCACGTCGCCGAAGACCTCGATGCCGGGCCCGGTGTCGGGGATGCCCCAGTCCCACCGGTCCAGCTCGGGCAGCTCCAGCCGCCTGGCGAGTTGGTGGTTGCCGTAGGTGTTCCAGGTCGCGACGGTGTCCTGCTCGGTGGTCACCGGTCCTCCATCAGATCGCGGGGTGGGGGTCAGGGGCGCAGGGCATAGCAGCGCAGGACGTCGAGGTCGGCGGTGTGGACGGCTGACCATCCCGTGGTGAGGAGTTCGGCCTGGGCCGTCGTGATGCCGAGGTTCTGCAAGGGGTCGGTGGCGGGGCGGCGGCCGGCGACCTCGGCGACGACCCAGAACGTCCCGCCCGGGGGGTGAGGAGGCGGCGGACGCGGTCGACGAAGGCGGCCTTGTCGTCGATCCACCGGTAGACGAGGCGGCAGGTGATGACCGCGTACGCCGGCGCCGGCAGGGCGCCGAGGTCGTCGGTGGTGAAGTCCATGCACTGCCAGACCGACACGCGGTCGGGCCCGGGGTCATGGGCCGAGGCGAGCGCCACGGCGCTGGGTGAGCAGTCGATGCCGGTCGCGCGGTAGCCGAGCTCGGCGAGGCGCCGGGTGAGCGAGCCCTCCCCGCTGCCGATGTCGAGGGCCGGGCGGCCCCGGCCGGTGCCGAGATGCCGCTCCAGCAGTCGGTCCTCGGTGTCGTCGAGCTGCCGGTAGCGGCTGCCCTGGGACCAGAGCGGCTCCCAGTAGGTCATGGACGCGGTGGTCATGAGGTGGCTCCTTCATGGGCGGGAGGCACGACCGCGCGGGCGGGGATCTTCCGCATCGCGCGGATGGGGGAGGCCAACAGCAGGACGACGGGCACGACTTGGAGGAGCGCGCCGACGGCGAGGGTGGCCCGAACGTCGAGGAGGAGCACCAGGCCGCCGGCGGTGACAGCGGCGGGCGGGCGGGCCCCGGCGGTCAGCGTGGTGCTGGCGGACTGCATCCGGCCCTGGAAGGCGGGGTCGCACAATGTCTGGCGCAGAGACCGCTGACTGGTCCCCGACGCCGTCGCCCAGAACAACTGCACCGCCAGCGTGACGGCCAGGACGATCTGCCACCGCGGGCCGGGCCCGGCGCACAGCAGGGGAACCTGGGCGAGGGGACTGACCGCGAAGCCCACGATGATCGTGGGGCCGATGCCGATCCGGGCGGCGATCCTCGGCGCGAGCAGCGCACCGGCCACCCCGCCGGCGCCCCCGATGCCCATGATCACGCCGAACGCGGACGGGGAGACACTGAGCCGGTCCAGTAGGTAATACGCCCAGTAGGTGTTCATGACCGCCAGGCCGAAGGAGAGCGTTGACAGGGCGGCGATCACGGTGCGAATCGTGGGCTGCCGCGTCACGTAGCGCAGGCCATCGGCGATGTCGCGCGCCAGGCCGGTGCGGGTGCGCGCCGCGGTGGTGGTTTCGGGGATGCGCATGCGCCAGACGAACGCTGCGGAGGCGAGGAAGGACACGGCGTCGGCGAGGACCGAGTGGGCGGGGCCGACGGCACTCACCAGGGCGGCCCCGGCGTTGGTGCCGGCACTGTCGGCCACCGCGGACGCGGCGCCGAGCTTCGCGTTCGCGTCGTGGAGCCGCGCCGGCTGGACGAGGGCCGGCAGCAGGCTGATCGCCGCGGCATCGTGTACCACCTTGGCTGCTCCGAGCACGATCGCGACGACGCACAGCTGCCCGACGGTGAGCGCTCCGGCGACGGCAGCGGCCGGGATCGTCACCAGCGCGCCGGCTGCCGCAAGGTCCGAGGCGATGAGCTGGGGTCGTTTGGGGTGCCGGTCGGACAGCGCACCGGCCCACAAGGCGAAGGCGTTCGGGAGCTGTCCGAGGAACGCGAGCACGGCGACCTCGGTGGTGGAGGCGTGCAGCTCCAGCACGGCCAGCGCGGGTAGGGCGAGGGTGCTCACCGCCGACCCCGACAGACTCACGGCCTCGCTTCCGAGCAGGATCCGGAAACCCGGGGTGGACCAGGCGGTGGTCTTCGCGGTCCGGACGACGGCAGTTACGACGCCTCGCCCCCGCCCGTCAGCTCCGGGGCGATGACGTTGGCGTACCGGGCACCGGCGGCGAAGTTACGCGGGACCTCCCTGGTGAAGGGGTGGCCCCTGTTGTACGGTTTGCCCTCCCACTCCTCACTGGCTTCGTGGAGCCGGGTGCACAGTCTGCCGGCCTGCGCATGCACGGCCCGCCACTGAGCGGAGGACAGCCCCAACCCCGGCACCGGAGTGCCGGGCGCGGCCGTGAGCAGCAGGGCCAGCTCGTCGGCGCGGCTGTCCAGGAGCTGTGGTGCCCGGTCGTGCCCGAGCGCGGGAACGACGCCGCGGTAGGCCCGGGTCTTGTGGGTGAAGAGCGTCACCGAGGGCGAGACCTTGACGTACCTTCGGGCCCCATCGGCGAGCTCCAGTGCCCAGATCCGGGAGCGGTGCCAGTCGTGCGAGGCGTCGCGTACGGCCACGATCCGTCCGGTGTGCTGATCCGCCCAGTCCTGCACCGCCGCGGGCAGGGTCTTCGTCTGCCTCATGTCGTGGACCTTTCCGAGGTCTGAGCGCACATCCGCTGGAAGATGGCCTCGGTGAGCGGATTGACGGTGTGCTGCCCGCTGTACGTGATCTCCGATGGCAGGGGCGGCCTAAGCGCGGTCTGCTGCTGTTCGTTCGGTGCGGCCGAGGTCAACGCGAGTCCCCTTGGCGGTCGTCCGGCGTGGTCGTGAGGCTCAACGACCACGCCGAGATATCGAACTGGTGTATTTGAGTCGCTTCGTATTTCCCGGGATAGAGCGGCGGGGGTCGTGTGGAGAGTGCACGGACCCAATCCCCGCAACAGGTCTATGACGCAGTGCGGTTGGCCGAATCGCCGACAGTGGCGCTTGCGAGGAGCGGGTTCCCTGCGCAGCACCCGGCAGCAGAATGGTCATGGGACGTCGCGCACGGAGACGCCCCCGGCCGGCGGCCTACTCCTGCTGCCGGTACGGCATGAGCAGCTCGCCTTCGAAGAGGTAGTCTCCGTCGTACTGCCCTGTGCCGACGGCGAGCAGCGGCGCCGTGGGGTGGAAGGCCAGCGCGTGCACTGGAAACCGGGTGCGGAGCACGGCTCGGCAGGAGAGGCCCCCAGTGTCGTAGAGCCTAACCGTCGCCGTGTCGTCGAAACCCTGCTCGCCCGCGATGGCGAGCAGGCCTCGTCCCTGGTCGGGCACGGCGAGGACAGGCCGGCCGATCTCGGCGAACGGGCGGTCACCGAGGACGTGAAGGGCACGTAGTGGGGAGGTCATGCCGGAGATCCTCCCAGTAGACGGTGTGGGTCCTTGTCCTGGCCCGTGCCGCAGGACGGCTCAGTAGCCAAAGGCACTCAGCTGCCGTTCAGGCCGTGGGTGTCGGACATTCGGAACGCGTCACCGGTGCTACGGCCGAGCCGGGCCGACCAGGCCAGCGCGTCGTCGAAGCTGACGTCGGCACCCGCCAGACGCGCGGCGGCGAGGTTGGGCGGTGTGTTGCCTTCGTGCAGCAGGACGGACCACTGCTGTGCGGTGAGGACCAGGTGGCGCAGGCCAGGGAGGTCGGCCAGGACGGCGAGGTCTTGGGCGTTGGCGCGGGAGAGGTCCAGGCAGCGCAGGTTCGGGACGGAACGCAGCGGTGCGAGGTCGGTCACCGTCGTAGTGCCCAGGTTCAGGGCGGTGAGGGTGATGAGCAGGGCCTCGACGGGCAGGCCGCGGGTCGGGGCCAGGTTGGTGGTGGCGCTGTTGTGGAGGTGCAGCCGTCGCAGGTTCGGGGCGGCGGCGAGCGGGGTGAGGTCGACCGTGGGGGAGAGGGTGCTGATGGTGATGTCCTGGAGGGTTGACGGGATCTCCGTCGGGATCTCGCCGACGGCCATTGCGCGGGCGAAGCCGCGCTCGGGCTCCCGCAGGCGGATGGTGCGGTCCCGCACCTCGTAGGCGCCTTCTTCCAGCAGGTCCAGGTAGTGGCCCAGCAGTGAGGTCACCGAATCGGCGACGTACTCCGGGCCGTGGTCGAAGTCTCGGCCCATCTGGATGACCTGACCCGGTCGGCCCTTGCCGGCGGGGGCGGCGTCCACGGCCAGGAAGTTGCCGTCCCGGCCGGAGGCGAAGGGAAGCCAGCCCGGGTGACCGCCACAGCGCCGGACGGTGTCGGCGGGGTCGGCGTCGAAGACGACCGCGTCCCATTCCACGTCCCAGCCGAACCAGAGTGGTTCACCCCATTCGGCCTGGGATTCGACGAGGTCCTCCAGCGACAGCCAGAGGTTGGTGCCGAACAGGTGGAGGTTCTCGTGACCGATGCCGTCGCCGTCGGCGAGCAGGTACAGCGCCCGCAGGTCGGCGGGAAGCGGGGTGCCGAGGCGGTGTTCGGCCTCGTCGAGCGCGGCGGTCGAGGCGGGAGGCGGCAGTTGCTCGGGCTGCCCCAGGATCGACGCGCGGCGCTTCATGTAGGCATGGAAGCGCGCCACCGCCAGGTCTGGGTCGCCGGCCGGTCCGGCTGTTCCCGGCTCCTGCCCGAAGCCCGGCTGGGGCAGCCGGTAGGCATGGTCGAGCACGACCTGGAAGCCGGCGCCGTACCCGTGGGCGCCGGTGACCGCGTCCGGGAACGCGACCAGGTCGAACTCTCCCGTCGGCCGCCACCGAGCCTCCATGCCGGCGTGCTCCCAGCCCCGGCTGGCGCGAATGGCCTCCGCCAGGCGCCACAGCTCGGGGTAGAAGTCGTAGCGGAGGAACGGCTGCCAGCGCTCCCCGGCTACGGTGTAGCCGCCGGACCTCAAGCTCCCACCGATACCCGCGACGCAGTTCAGCACCGCCTCGGTCCAGCCCTCCGGCGCCCGCCTGACGACCTCCGTGGCGATCCGCCGGACCACCTGCTCGGCGACCTCGATCACGTCCTGTGCCCCCTCCTGCCGGCCTTGACGGTCATCATCGCAGTGGGTCGTGACACGGCAATCCATCGGTGTTCGGGCCGGCAGGCGAGAGGCCTGGCCGTGCCGGCCAGACTCGGCAGGCCCCGACACGCTCGCCCGGGCGTATCACCAGGACACCCGAGGTCCAGACCGGCCGCCCCGCCCGGTTCGGCTCGCCGACTCGGCCGCCAACTCGCCCTCCAACGCTCTGGCCTCCCTGCACCCTGGACAACTCCGGCCTGCCCACCGCCGACGCGGTGATCTGCGTCGCCCCCTCAGCCGCTTCACCGACCGCTCCCGAGCACGAGGCACGGAGCAGGCCGACAACATGCACACCGGGTTCGTCCAGGTCCCGCCTCGCCCACCGGCGGGCTGTCGCTGTCACCTTGCGGCGCCCGGCTGAGGCGTCCGCCGCGTTCGGGCGCCGCGGGTAGGCTGCCCGCGTCCGGGTCCGTGCAGGCCCGAACCACCTACGGCGATCGGACGGCGGATGGCGACGGCGGCGGTACTCTCGGCGGGCTCCTGGGGCACCGCGTTCGCGTCGGTGCTCGCCGATACCGGTACCCGGGTGACCATGCACGCGCGGCGCGCGGAGGTCGCGGAGGAGATCAACCGGAATCACCGTAACGAGCGGTATCTGCCGGGCGTCGACCTGCCGGCGTCGCTGCGCGCGACCACGGACGTGGAGCGGGCGGTGGCGGGCGCGGACTTCGTGGTGGTGTCGGTGCCGGCCCAGACGCTGCGCGCGAACCTGGCCACCTGGGCGCCGCTGTTCGGCCCGTTGACCGTGGTGGTGAGCCTGATGAAGGGCATCGAGCTCGACACGGGGCTGCGGATGAGCGAGGTGATCCGCGAGGTCGCCGGTGTCGGCGCGGAGCGCGTCGCGGTGGCGTCCGGGCCGAACCTGGCGCGGGAGATCGCCCGCAAGCGGCCCGCCGCGAGCGTGGTGGCCTGCGTGGACGAGGAGGTGGCCGCCCGGCTGCAGGCGGCGTGCCGCACCCCGTACTTCCGGCCCTACACCAACGCGGACATCGTCGGGTGCGAGCTCGGCGGCGCGGTGAAGAACGTGATCGCGTTGGCGGTGGGGATCGCGGCCGGCATGGGGCTGGGTGACAACGCCCGCTCGCTGCTGATCACCCGGGGCCTTGCGGAGACCGCTCGGCTCGGCGCCGCGATCGGCGCGGACCCGCACACCTTCGCCGGGCTGGCCGGCATGGGCGACCTCGTCGCCACCTGCTCCTCCCCGCTGTCGCGCAACCGCTCCTTCGGGGAGCGGTTGGGTCGGGGTGCCGACGTCGCCACGGCCGCCGCGGCGGCCCCCCAGACCTCCGAGGGCGTCAAGACCTCCGAGGCCCTTCTCGCGCTCGCCCGGTGCCACCGGGTGGAGATGCCGATCACCGAGGTAGTCGTGCGGCTCCTGCGCGGCGACGTCACCCTCGACCAGGCCGGTGCCCTGCTGATGGAACGCCCGCCCAAACCGGAACGGCACACTCGCGCGCTGACCTCTTCCGCTTCCCAATCCCAACGCGGAACGGGGCCTGAAACCGACGACGATCGCGGCGTTCGGGCGTCGTGACACGCTGTACCCAGCGGCCGGACGGCCTCGCAGGTGGGGGCGCCGACCAGAATGACGCGCGACGTCGCGCCCCGGGACTCTGCATCGTTCTGGCACCAACCCACCGACTCCACCCGGACTCTCAGCGGTTCCGCCGGGCGGCCTGGACGATTCGATCGAGGACGGCTCCGGCCTGTTCCGGATGCTTCTCCAGCCACCTGCCGAGGTGTTCCTGGACGGCTTGTCCGACGCAGGCGCGCACGGTGGCATTGCCCAGCACGTCGAGCATAGAGCCGTGGAACTCAGGATCGTCCAACCTCACGGCTACGACCGCTGTCAGGCCCTCGCCGATCCGATCGGCGCTGAAATCGGGGTGCGTCGCTGTCAGCAGCCTCCGTTCGCGCGCGTACGTGGTCACCGCGGCCGCCACCCCGTCGCGGAAGCCCATCGTGTGCGTGCCGCGCGCGGTGGGCCGGCTGTTGGCGAAGCTCCGGACCCGCTCCTCACGTGAGCCGGACCAGCGGAAGGCCACCTCCATCGTCCCCGCCATCCGAGGGTCCTCGCACTCGAAGCCGACGATGTCCGTGATCGCGGGCACCGCCGCCCGGGAGTCGAGAAGTTTGACGAAGTCCCTTGCCCCACACGGGTACTGGAACCGCGCCGCCCGGCACTCGACCGGCCGGCGCCGATCGGTCAGCGAGATCGCCAAGCCCTTGTTCAGCAGCGCCAGTTCCCGGAACCGCTCCGCCAGCTCGTCGAACGAGAACTCCGCGGTTCCGAAGATGTCGGAGTCGGGCCAGAAGACGATGGCGGTCCCGCTTCCGGCCGCCGGTCCCGCCTCGGTGAGCGGGGAGACCGCCATGCCGCGCGCGTACTCCTGGACCCAGCGGACCCCCTCGCGCCGCACCTCGGCCGTCATCCGGCGTGACAGGGCATTGACGACGAAGGGCCCCACGCCGCAGCAACCGAGTGTCACGCCGTTGCGGTCGCCGGTCCCGGTCCCGGCCCACGTGCGGGTCAGCAGGGCTTCGAGGAAAGTGCTGCCGGTGCTTCCCACTTCGCTGACAAGAATGCCCGGACCGTCGTCGGCGACGCACACGCCGCCGTCGGGTGTGAGGGTGACGGCGACGCGGCCGGCGAGGCCGGCCAGGACCTCGTTCACCGCCCGGTCGGCGATCTCGAACACCATGTGGCGCAGGCCGCGTTCGCCGGTCGAGCCGATGTACATTCCGGGCCGCTTGCGAATCGCTTCCCTCCCCTCCAGCACCTGGATTTGACCGGCGTCGTACCCGTTGGCGTCCTCAGTCACGATGTCCCCTCCGACGGTGTCCCACAGACCTCCACAGCCTAGGCGAATCCCTGGAGAACACCAGGTCAGGGGCTGTTGCTCAAGGTCGTGGACGCGCGAGTGGGCGCCTGTCCGGAGGCGGTCGGCCCCAGGGGCCGTGAACGTCTCGGAAGCACGTTCTCGGGTCCGTCAGGGCCGCGAACGACCCCTCCCCGGGACGACCCGAGGTCGCCAATTCCAGAATTCCAGTGGGCCGTGCCCCAGGCCGTCGAGGAGTGGCCGTGGGCGGTGGAGCGGCCCCGCTCCCGTAGTCGGCGGCCGGCCTTCATCCACTGCAGAGCGCGCCGACCGGGCACCGCCAGCTCGGCGACGGTGCCCTCGCCGAAACGGCGTCCGACGGTACGAGGCCCTGCGCGGTAGAGACCAGGTTGCCGCGGCCCGTGTCGGCCTTGTAGGCACGGTCGTCGGCGACGGCGTGACGAAGAAGATGAGGGACCAATTCCAGCAGATGCCAGGAGCGGCCATCAGTCAGGCGAACGACCCCTTCCAACTACCCGGTGGCTGACACCAGGCTCTGGCCAGAAGCGAGGATCCGCGATACGCCCACCCTCTCCAGCAACCGTCGCCACAAGGCCTCGACGCCTCCGGCGTTCACCTCGCCGGACTCCTGAAGGCGGTTCACCTCGGCCGCATCGGCCCCGTACGGGAGTCGGGCGACAGCCTCGACCATCGGCTCACCAGGTAGCAGGAATCCAGAATCCGTGGACATCTTCGAGTGCTCTCCCATCTGCCAGTTCGGGATCGGAGAGAGACGGCGCGAGCAGAGTCTGACGTCAGGTCAGGATAGAGGACGAGAAGCCGCGCCCGGACCGGCTGGCACGCCCCCAAGGCCTGCCCGGGGCCCGGGGGCGTCGGAACAACGAACTATGCGTGTCGGCATGCACCCCAAGATCCCGCGCGACCTGTGCATACGTCAACGACGGATCGGAGCAGTACAGCGTCACAGCGTCAGCGCGAAACTCCGCTGAGTAGTATCTGTGCACCATCGGTGCCATCTCTTCCTCTGAATCCACAAGATCCAGTGTCCGTGATGTCCACCGATCGGTGGGAATACCGGGTCGCTCGCTGGTACGGACACTTGTAGAGCTCGACCCCAAAGCGGGACAAGATGCCCAACGCTTCACCTACACGCGTTGAGGGGAAGATTCATGGCATCGGCCGTTCTCCACGCTTCGTGACTCGATATCTCGAAGCGTGGAGAACGGCCGCCTCCGCTACCCCAGAAGAGAGCCTCAGATCAGCAGGTTGAGTGACCAACCAGCTTAAAGATCAAGTTTGGGGGTGGTCTCGGTGGTGGGCACGGCCTCGAATACCGCCACCTCGTGCGGCTGCAGAGTGACGCTGACCGGTGTCCCTTGCTGGGCGGTGAACCCGGTGTGCAGGCCGTCCTTCTCGGTGAAACGGTACGCGCCGTGTGTGCCGCCGGGGAGTTCGAAGATCTGCTGGGGGTCGACCGCGAAGGTCTTCGTCGAGGCCGAGGGGTTGCGGAGCATCAGCACGCCCTTGGACTTACCCTCGGTGGAGTTCCAGGCCGCGGTGCCGTAGACGTCACCGGCTGCCGCGTCGCCACCGATCCAATGGACATCGGTGAGCAGGTCCTGGTTGGCGCGGGCCCACTTGGCGTTGGCGGCCAGGGTGTCCCAGAACCAGTCCGCCCCCGGCACACCGGGTCGGACGAGGGTGTTGCGGATGTAGAGCTCCTGCAGCCCCATCCCTTGCGCGAAGTAGGAACGGATGTCGTTCGAGACCTCGTCGCGGACCGACCGCTTCGACAGGTCGTGGTCGGCGCTGAACTGGGTGGCGCGATCGGAGAAGATGATGCCGTGGTTCATCACCGAGGGGATCGGGAAGAGCGGGTTCTCACGGGCGATGTTCCGGAACGTCTCGGAGTCACGGTAGTTGACGTACTTCTCCTGGGGGGAGCCGTCGCCGGCCTGGTTCGCGTCCTCGCCGTCGCGCCAGATGGAGTCCACGTACCACAGCCAGTAGGGGGAGCCCCAGGTCCCTACGGTGGCGTTGACCCAGACGTCCTTCTGATGACCTCGCAGATCGGTGGTGAGAGCCAGCAGGGCTTCGTAGTCGGCCAGGTAGTCGCTGTTGGGACCACGCTGGTAGAGCCCCCCACCGATACCGTCGAACTTGAAGCCCCGCACGCCCTGATTGTCCATCATGTCGAAGGCCACCTTGCGGAAGCGGTTGTAGTAATCGGGGTCGCCGAGCTTGAACCCACCGTTGCCGTGGGTCTCGTACCGCTGCGCGTCGGGCTTGCTCCTGTTCAGCTCGTTCCGCTTGTCCGAGCTTTCCCCGTAGCCTCCGAAGGGCGACATCCACACCGAAAGCGACGCCCCGCCGTACTTGGCGGCCGCGGTCTTCTGGGGGGCGAACCCGTTGGGGAACTGGGTGGGGTCGAAGGACCAGATGTTGAGGTTGGAATCGTCCGTCGTCTTGGGAGAGCGCAGGTAGTCCCAGCCGTCGTCCACCCAGAAGCTGTCGATCTTGGCCTCGCGCTTGGTCAGCTCGCTTCCGAAGAGGTCGATGGTCGTGGTGAGTTCGGGAGCGTTGATGACCAGGCCTGGCGGCTTGAGGTCGAACCAGCTCTGGTAGTGCAGGAAGGTGTGGCGGCTGTGCACACGTTCGCGTGCCAGGTAGTACTGGAACGAGCGCCGCAGCCCGCCGGCCAGGGCGACACCGAGGGACGCGGTGTACTCGTAGGACTTGCCTGCGATCAGGTCACCCGCCCGCGGGACGCCGATTGTCACGTTCGCCCCGTCGACCGTGGGTTTGGCCATGGGGTTCTCGACTCCGACGAAGAGCGTCTCCGCGCCGGACGGGCCCGAGACGACCGGGCTGCCGTCGTCGGCGCCCTCCACCCTGCTGTCGGGCAGGGTCATGTCGACCAGTTGCAGCTTGGTGACGTCGAAGGTCCCGCTGACAGGGGTGATGGTGAACCTCTGCAACACGCTGTTCGCGCCATCGCGGAGCTCGGCTCTCCAGGTCACGTCCAAGACGTTGTCCCCGTGCGACCAGCGGAACGTCATGCTCACCGCCTTCCCTGCGACGGTCTGCGCGAGACGGGCCGCTGAGGCGTCGGCCGCCAGGCTGCTCAGGGCGGGGGCGGACGTGAGCGTGGCCTGGGAGGACCTGATGACGGTGGAGTCGGCGAGGGTGAACGAGAAGAGCTCACCGATCGCCGCCGGAACGGTGTGGGGCGTTCCGCTCGCGGAGTTGGTGAGCGCGGAGAGCGAGACCCTGCCGCCGTTCACCGCCCACGATGCCGAGAGGGCGTTGTTTGACAACGTGAAGCCGGACGCGGACGTCGAGCCCGTGGCCTTCCCCGGTGCGGTACCGGGGAAGAGTGCGCCTGAGGCAGACGAGTAGACGGAATCGGACGGCACATCGGTGGCCGTCGCCTTCATGGGGAGACCTGCGACGGTCACCAACACGGTACCGACCGAGGCTGCCAGTATCCCCCGACGCAATGAAGACATCATGCGAGCTCCAGAGTGGCTAGAGCGGGATTGAGTAGGGACACTACAACCCCACTCCAAGCGGCATGTCAAGAGTTGCTAGGAATGAACGCTTTGGGAACAGTTCTGAGCAAGCATCGAGCGCGTTGATGATCAGGGTCGTTGCCCCAAAGCATTACTGACTTGTAGTCAGATTGGTGAAAGCGGTTAGGAGAGTCTGTTTCGAGCAGGTCAGCGCCCTCGGCTTGAGCTGTTGCCACCCGATCCGGCGACCCGCGCCGCACGGGCAGGACGTGTTGGTCATCGACGATTCCGGGGACCGCAAGGTCGGCACCGGAAACCGCCGATGTCGGGCGGCAGTGGCCGGGCCGGCGCGGGAAGACGGACAACGGCGTCGTCACTGTTTCCACATCGCGCCGAAGTCGCCGAACTCACCAGCGTGAACTCCCCGCTGGACCCGCGACGCCGGGCACCGCCACCCACGCGACTACCTGTCACCGGACAGAGTCCTGCCACCTCCTGGCCCAGGAAGCGATTCAGGCACTGGAGCACGGACGCGCTGTGCCGGCGACACCGGGACCCATTGCCGCACATCGCGGGTAGCCCGGTCCAGGGCGAGAACCGACCTTCGGATGGCCGACCGCCCCGGGGCTCCGGTCGAAACGGAGGGGGTGCACTGCCGTTCTCTACGACTTCAGGATGACAGCAGATCGGCAAGGAGTCTGACGAGGCTCCACGGTCGACGTCGGAGGATATGACTACTCCCAAGGTCTTGAAGCATCACTTGCGGAGTAGCGACTCTCACGATGCCTCGTCCGCCCATGCGAGGCCTGGAGCGGCAAACCCGCGGAAGCGTTGGCCGCCCATTCGCCACAGCTCCTGAGAAGTGACCTCGTCACACAAGGACGAACATGCCGAGATCTCCCGGACTCATTCGGTCCCGCTCACTATCGATCATCATCACAGGGCGCGCGAGCACCCTCCGGACACTCGCTGAAACGAGTGACCACAGCCGGCCGAAAGCAGGCCGCACAAGCGAGGACGCCACCGCACGCCGGCATTGCGGGCTCGGTCCGTGAAGCGCTGTTGCTCCCAAGAATCCCACAACTCGTCGAGTCGACACCTTTGGACCGCCACCTATGCACCTGACCCCCCACGTCAGACACCTGGCCCAGCTGTCTCGAGAGCTCACCGACTTCACCTGGCTGCAGACCCGCTCCTGCGCCTACGCCATCGCGCTGCTCGCAGGCGTGGCGGCTTCCACCGCGCTGCCGACCTTGCCCCTGGCCCGCTACGACATACTCGTCGTCTACGGCGTCCTGCTCACCCTGCTGTTCTGGCGCCGTGGTTGGGAGACAGGTCGCGACATCGCCGTCATCGCAGTCTGCCACGTCATCGGACTGGTCTTCGAGCTGGTGAAAGTGTCCCTCGGTTCGTGGAGCTACCCGGAGCCGGCGGTACTGAAGATCGCGGGCGTCCCGTTGTACGGAGGCTTCCTCTACTCGGCCGTCGCCAGCTACGTATGCCGCGCCTGGCACCTCTTCGACCTGCGACTCACCCGCTACCGCCCCTGGCCAACGGCCCTGGTCGCGATCCTGATCTACGTCAACTTCTTCACCCACCACTGGCTGCCCGACGCGCGCTGGCCACTGGCCGCCCTGCTGCTCGCGGTCACCGCCGGCACGACGGTCAGCTACCGCATCCGCGATGGCCGACGACGCATGCCCCTCGCGCTGTCGTTTCTCCTCATCGGCTTCTTCCTCTGGCTGGCGGAGAACCTGGCCACCTACTCCGGCGCCTGGCGCTACCCCCACCAGCTCCAGGGCTGGGAGCCCGTCGCCCCCGAGAAGATCGGCGCATGGACACTGCTCATCAGTGTCACGTTCGTCCTGGCCACGGTCGGCCGACAACGATCGGCCAAAACCTCGCACTCTCCCTGACGCGCTTTCGTCCGGCTTTCCATAGCAGAGCCAAGGGTGTCCCTGATCGATCGTTGAAGGAATCGAGGCAGGGTGGCTGTGAGCGCCGACGAACTCCGCACGGCCTGGAACAGGTTGTGCGGGCGGGCGATCCCAAGCACGGCCTGGTGGACGCCGTCGCCCTTGAACCGACAGCCCCGTTGGACCTTCCAAGTGTTCACGCGAGCGAAGACGTGCTCACCGCGGGCCCGGACCTGCTCGTACCCGCGGCGGTCACCGGCCCGCCATCCGGCCAGCTCTCCGCCGCGCGGTCCGCAGTACGGGAAGGCCAGGCCGTTACCCGGGCAGCCGCCGTCGGCGATCGCGGTCGCCACCCCAGCGGACGCCTCCCAAGCCCTGAAGGCGACGATCAGGACGGTGTCCTCGCGAAAGAGCCGCCAGGGCTTGCGTACGCGCGGCGGGCCGATGCGGTCGATGATCCGGTCGGCCGCCGGCTTGGATGACCCCAACGACGGGGCGAAGTTCCGCACCGTCAGATCGTTTCGCCAGCAAGCCGCCCAGCGGTACCCGGTCCTCCGAAGGCAAGCTCGACGGCCGGCCCAGCCACACGGTGTCGGTGTCCTCGCGACGCAGCGCCGTCATCAGCCTACGGAAGTCGCGCGAGATCAGATTGAGATCGAATCCGCCCGTACGTGGGGAAGTCCATCCTTGGGTCCCCCACCACTGCCCACTCCCTGTTCGGCCGCCTTCTTACCGTCATTCGTGGAGGTCCGATGCCGCACGTCACCCAGACAATCCCCGTCTCCGCCGCCAGTGCCCGATCTGCCAAGGCCGTCGTCCGGGAGCGTTCATGAGGCGCGAGCACGATATCCGACGTTCCGAGGTGTCGGGACCCGACGCCGATGTGGCCTCCCACATGGCCGGCCACCAGGATGGGAGCTCGGTGAGAACCGGCGCGCCGCTGATCGAACGACATTCCAAAGGCTCGGGCGGCACGAGAGTGTCGGGGCGAGATCGCCCGCGCCCGGCCGAGCCCGCGCGCCGCTCCGCCACCGCGTACAGCGCTGTTGGGATGGACCACGTCAACGTACCGGTCGCCCGAGTCCGCGCTCCGTGGGCGCTCCCGGCGCCCATGCCTGAGCACCAGGAGACCCTCCGACTGGACACCCCCACGTCAGCGCGTCTGGCAAGCCTGATGCTCGGCGGCAAGGACCACCTGGCCGCGGACCGCGCCCTGCTCACTCTCCTCATGGCCGAGGACCCGCACTGCGTTCCGGTTGCCGGACAGAGCCGTGCCTTCCTCCACCTCGCGGCCCGGAGTCTGGCCGAGCAGGGCCAGGAGCAGTTCCTGGACCTGGGTTGTGGACTGACGACCGAGGCGACCGGCACCCTCCTCGCCCCGATCCACACCTCCGTCCTGGGCGCCCGACCCACGGCTCGAACGGTCTACGTGGACAACGACCCGATGGTGATGGCCCACGCCCGGGCGCTGCCGCACCCACCAGCCCCGGCGATGATCCGCCATGTGCGCGCCGACCTGACCGCCCCGAAGGATCTCCTGGCCGCGGTGCGAGCCGACGGGGACCTGGACTGGCGGCGCCCGGTCACGGTGATCCTCGGCGACGTCCTGCACGAACTGACCGATCCTCAGACAAGGCTATTGCTCGGTTCCTTGAGCCGGGTCCTTCCCATCGGGAGTGTGCTGGTGCTCAGCCACCGCACAGCGGACGGCACCGACCCCCGCCTCACCGCGCGCGTGGCGGCCCACTACGCGCGGTCCGGCCTGCCCTGGTACCCACGCGGCCGGCAAACCGTCAACTCGCTGCTGGACGGCTGGGGCCGGCGCGCGCCGGAGATCGCCGCCCCACACACCCGGCCGTCGGCGGATGCCGCCGACACACCGGGCGTGTACACGGTGGTGGCCGTGGCGGGCGACCGACTGGCTGGGTGACGCCGTGGGGTCCACGGAGGGTGGGGCGCGGGTGCCATCCGGCGTCACCAGCCCCGACGGAGCAGTCCCGAGGGTTGGTGAGGACGGGCCCTCGGGCCCGTCCTCACCAACCTGACCTGCTGTCATTGGCGCCGGCTCACCGGCACCGCCCCGCGTGTCGTACGGGGCGGGGGCGGCGAGCCGCACCGACCGTCAGACGGCGGTGATGATCCAGTCCCTGTCGGTACTGGTGCTGACGGTGCTGGCTGGTGGCCGCATCACCGGGTTGGAGCCGCTCGTGGTACTGCCGTTGCCGTCGATGGCCTTGTGGTTGGCTCGGTTGATGATCTGGTAGCGGTTGCCACCGACGCTGTTGAGCATCCACTGCTGATTGCGGCTGCCGCTCCACGGGGCCTGGCTGACGGGGGCGTCCTGGGTGGTGTCGCCCCTGCTGCCGATGACCATGTTGTTGATGCGGTTCAGGATGCGGTAGTAGCCGTCTCCCACGGGTATCAGCTGCCACTGCAGATTGGGGCTCTCGTTGGAGTGCCACTGCTTGAGGAGGGACCCCGCGGCGACCTGGCCCCCGCCGTCGAGCACCTTTCCGGTGGTCGCGTTGGCGATCTTCACCCAGGTGGTCGGGGCGGCCGGCGCGTTGAGGGTGGGGACCTGGCCGGAGAAGGTGAGTTTGACGGAGTAGGCCAGGGCGTCGAACGGCGGGTTGGACGAGGGCATGGTCAGGTGCAGACCGGCACCGTCCTGGGTCGGTGCGGGCAGGTTGATGTAGGTCCCCGTGGTGTTGTTCAGCAGTTGCGCGCCGGTCAGGTTGGTGAGGTTGATCCGGTTGGAGTTCAGCGTTCCGATGGTCATGGTGGCGCCCTGCCAGCCTAGCGCGGTGGCGTACAGCACCCGGTTGTCCTTGCTTCGGGCGAACCGGATGTCCCGCGCCGTGCCGGCCTTCGGGGTGATGGACAATCCGGATCCGCCCATCTGGGTGGGGCCCTCGCCGTGGCAGCTCCAGGCGCGGGTGGCGTAGAAGCACTCCCCGAAGCGGCCGAGCCAGTCCCCGATGGCGAGCAGGATGGCCTGCTGTTCGGAGGGGATGGAGCCGTCGGCCTTCGGGGCGATGTTCAGCAGGGTGGCGCCCCCCTTACTGATCCTGTCGATCAGTCCGTGCAGCATGGCCCGCGCGGAGTAGTAGCCGATGCCCTCCGTGTAGCACCAGCTGGTGGAGGAGACGCTGTCGTCGGTCATCCAGAAGGGGCTGAGCATCCCGGTCGGACCGCCGCGCTCGATGTCGAAGACCGAGCTCTCGATACTGAGACCGTCCTTGTAGACCGTGACGACGTCCTTGTTCCCTGCGACGGCGGCGTTGTAGTAGTGCGCGAGGAACTGCAAACGCTGGGACTCCGCGATGCCGTCCATTCCGAAGTCCTGCCAGATCATGTCCGGCTGGTAGCCGTCGATGACCTCGATCAGCTTGTCGCCCCAGAGCTTGTACATCGCGGTACTGCCCAGCTGTCCGTAGAGCATCCGGAGTGCCGGATCCGACTGCCGAGGCGCGAACTCGAAGAATCCGCCTGTGCTGTGGTAGGCGTGGTGAAGCGACGTCACGAGCTTCAGACCCTGGGCGCGGATGGCCGTCGCGCCCAGTCCCACGAGATCGAGCCGGGGGCCGCGCTGGACCGAGTTCCACGGGTTGCACCGGCTGTTCCACATCGAGTAACCGTCGTGGTGCTCGGCCACCGGACCCGCGAACCTCGCGCCCGCGTCCTTGAACAGCCGCGCCCACGCGTCCGGGTCCCACGCGCCGCCCTGAGAGACAAGCCTGGGGGCGAACTGCACGAAGTTGCCGGCCTTGTCACGGGCACCGTCGATGAAGTTGTGGTACGGCCACACCGAGGGGTCGCCGTACTTTTCGACGTGGTGCCGATTGTCGGATTGGCCGGACTCGTACATCCTTCTCGGGTACCACTCATTGTGGAACGCGGGAACACTGAAGACGCCCCAGTGGTAGTAGATCCCGAACTTGCCGTCCTGGAACCACTCGGGGGCCGGGGGATGCTGGTTCACCGAGGACCAGGACGCGGTGTAGTTCTGGGGTCCCTCGGTCGCGGAAGCCTCAGGGGCGAACCGCAACAGACCGAACGCCGTGGCCGCGCCGGCCGCGCCCAGCAGGCTGCGTCTGCTGATCTGATAGGGAGAGGAAGACATGTCGTTCCCTTCGAAACGCCGATGATGATCGATTGAGAGTGGAGGGCACCCAGCGTCCAGGAGTGGCCTGGGAGTCCGTGCCCTTGGTTGCCCGCGACGTGACACCACGCGGCGTGGTGTGGCGCCGCGCGATCCGGGCGACGCTGACGATGGAGGGACAGGTAGTCGGCGGCGGCCATCGGATCCCTGGGAGTCCGTCCTGCCGAGCGATGCCGTCGGGGTCGACGACCGCACAGGGAAGTCGACCATCCGAGATGGATCGGCCCCGCCCTCGCATGCGCGGAGGCGGCACCGACGATCGCGGCTGTCCAACCGCGCCGCTCCACCCCAGGCCACGAGGCCAAGCGGCGGTCCCCGGCGGGGCGCAGCAGCAGCGGCGCGGTCGAGACGACCGAGAGCCGGGACAGGTGGAGCGGGGACCCGTCCATCAAGGTATCCCCAACCGTGCCGCGGCCCATCACGCCGGCGCCGTGCCGGGCGATGTGGCGGCCGACACACCACCTTCCGTCGGACCGGAACCATCTGTGACCGTGGGGGAACCCGGGCCACCGACGTTCGCTTCAGCCGCGACACCCGCGAGGAGCCGCCGCCGTCGGCCACCGACCGGCCCGAAACCGGTCGCGACGATCTCGAAGGCACTGTGGCCGGTTACGGCAAGTACCCTCCCCGCCATCCGGTGACGCCACCGACCGCGGTACCGCGATCGCCATACCGGTGAGGACCCTCCTTCGAGAAGTTGACTCCGACGACGTGGATCCTGCCCGATCGCCGACCACAGGGCGGCCCAGCGCGCACGCTCCAGCAAAGTAGTCCTCCAGCGTCGACGATTCCGCCATGAACCGCATGCGGACACGGGGGACTCCCGTGGGCGGCCCACCTGCTGTCGGCAACCCAACTGCCGCACTAGACATTGGATGTATTAACGGGGATCGATTCCGCCTTGTCTATAGACTTGGCAAAGTCTCCTGACGAATCCCCAAGTATGCCGCCATGTAACGGTGTCGACACCGGGAGAGATGGGATGTCCGATGGCATCCGTAGGGCCTGTAGAGACTCGGTCCGTGGCCGACAGCAGGTGAGCATCCCCGGCCCCCGAACCATGGCGAGCTCTCGGGGCAGACCGTGTCCCCGCTGGTCGGCCGGGAAACCCGCGAATGGCGACACGGGCCACCCCGTCCGTCGGCATGCCGAGCACGACCCCCCGCGTGCGAACCCCGCGAACCTCGTGCCGAAGGGCTTGACCACGCCCGACGGATGACTGATAGTCACCACAGAAGTCCTGTTGGCGCTACTGCCCGGATCATTTGGGCATCACGTGACAGGTCGTCTGATGTTCCGTCACGGCAAGGCCTGAGATGCCCCGCTCCCGGAATCGGGACGGTCTCCGGGGAACGCGCGGACCCGTCGCCGCCGGCCCGACCTAGGTGAAGTCACTTCCCCTGCCCCGATCACCAAGCCGTCGACCGGCGGCCTGATTCCACCATGACGAACTCGCGGACACACGCCGAGGAACGCGTACTCCGCATGCTTCCGCCGACACCGGCCTGGCTCGGCACGCGGCCGACCCACTCCGCTCCACCGGTTGCGACCCCGCGGCCCTGTCAACAAGCAAGGAAGGGGTAATCCCATGCTCCGCAACGCCCTGGAACCCTGGCACCTTCTCATCGTGGTCGCCGTCATCATGCTGCTCTTCGGATCGAAGAAGCTGCCCGAAGCTGCCCGCGGGCTCGGCAAGTCGCTTCGCATCCTCAAAGCCGAGACAAGGGCACTCCACGACGACGCCCCGACCGAGACCGGGCCCTGACCCTGGATGTTGGACACGGGGTTATGCGGCTTGGGCGAGTGTAGTTGGTCGTGTGTCGAGTGTGGGCTCGTAGGCGATCGAGCTGCGGTGTCCGAGGCTGCTGTGACGGCGGAGGGTGTTGTAGCGGTGCGGCCAGCGGAACAGGTCGAGGCGGGCTTCGCGTTCGCTGGACCAGCTCTTTCGGCCTTGGAGCGTCTCGCGTTTCATAGTCGCGTTGAAGGTCTCCGCGAGTGCGTTGTCCGCGCTGGACCCGACGGCGCTGATCGACTGCCGGACGCCGGCCCGGTGGCAGGCGGCGGCGAAGGTCCGGCTGCTGTACCGGGAGCCGTGATCGGTGTGCATCACCGCGCCGGCCAGGCTGCCGCAGGTCCGTTCGGCCGCGGCCAGGGCGTCGATGACCAGTTGGGCGCGCATGTGGTCCGCGATCGCCCGGCCGGCCAGTCGGCGTGAGCACAGGTCGATCACGGTCGCCAGACAGCGGAACCTCCCGCCGCCGACCGGCAGGTAGGTGATGTCGCCGACGTACTTCTGGTTGGGCTGATCGGCGGTGAAGCCGCGGCCGACCAGGTCCGGTGCCTTCGCGGCGGCGGGATCCGGGATCGTCGTGCGGTGTGTGCGCCGCAACCGCGGTCCGGCGATCCGGGCGGCGCTCATCAGCCGGGCGACCTTCTTGTGGTTCACCACCCCGCCCTGGTCGCGGAGCTCGGCGGTGACGCGGGGAACGCCGTAGGTGCCGTCCGAGGCCGCATGGACGGCACCTATCCGCGCGGTGACCTCGGCGTCCGCGGCCTGCCGCGCGACCCGCGCCGGCGCGGTGGACCGCCAGTAGTAGAAGCTGGACCGGGCGATGCCCAGGACCTGGCACAACCGCTTGACGCCGTAGCGGCGCTGGTGGTCGGCAACGAACTGGCAGCGGTTCACCAGCGCGTCTCCCCCGCGAAATACCGGGCAGCCTTCCGCGGGATGTCCCGCTCCTCCTCCAACTCGCGGATCCTCTTGCGCGCGGCCGCCGCTCGGCCTGCGCCACGTCGGCGGCCGGGGCCGGCGCGCCTGTCTGGGACGCCGAGTGCGAGGCGGGACGTCGCCCGTCGGCGGTCCGGATCCGGTTGCGCAGGGTCTCGGTGTTCACCCCGAGGTCCTCGGCGACCGACTTGATCGTCGCCCCCGGCCGGGACCGGTACAGCGCGACCGCGTCCGCCTTGAACTGCGGCGGGTAGTGCTTCATCACCATCTGTGCAGGACTCCTGTCCACCTGAACCATCAAGATCCAAGTGTCTCTGGTGTCCAACATCCGGGGTCAGGGCCCGCTCCCTTCTCACGGCCCATCAGGCCATGTCCGGCAACCTTCCGCACCTCGGGGAACCTCAATGCTGAAGCGGCTACGGGCTGGGGCCCGCTGGGCCTCAGAAGCCGTTGTCTTTCCGGGAGTGATGGCTGCGTTTCCGCAGGTCAGGCATAGTTCGGTGTTTCGGTGGCAGGGACGGGGTGTCGTGTGTCTCTTCGGTGGAGGTGCCGGGATGCCGTCGGTGATGGGGTTGCTGGAGGAGCGCGAACGCGCGGCTCGGCAGCGGGTGGAGGCCCTTCAGGCCGAGCTGCGGGAGGCGGAGTCCGTGTGGGAGCGGTTCGTGATCGCCCGCGAGACGGTGGCCGAGGTCCTCGGGCAACCATGCGGAAGCGA
>NZ_JBHYYB010000110.1:0-28519 GCF_042752535.1 Kitasatospora sp. NPDC059327
TTTTGGCACGCTGTTGAGTTCTCAAGGAACGGACACTTCCTTCGGACCGCCTTCCAGCGGGCCCTCCGGGCGCTTCGTTCTTTCGTGTTCCCAGCCTATCAGATGCTTTCCGCACCGTTTCCGGCGCTTCGTTCATCCGATCTGCTTTCCTTCGGCCTTTCGGCGTTTCCGACTCTAGCAGATCACTCTGCGGCGTCTTTCGCGCTCCGGGCTCTCGGGGAACTTTATCGAATTTCAGTCCGAGGACCTCTTCGACAAGCTCGACTCTAGCCGAACCGCGCTTCACAAAGCGAATCCGACCGCAATCGACTTAAACACGCACAACAATTCGAGCGGAGGCGCACCGAAGTACGGCTCAGCCAAGAAGAGAGGTGGTGATCGAGAGGATTGGCCGCTACGGGACCGTCCGCGCCGTTGCGTGTCCGGCGCTCCCAGGCGAGCGACCAGTGAACACTACCCGTCCCTGGTGGTGGAGGCAAATGCCCAGGCCGGCCCGGTTACGTGAACGGGCTCGCCGCCCGTGGGCACTCCGGAGCCACCGAAACCGGCCGTCGGATGGCCGGATGTGACAGATCACCGTCATTGCGGTCATCCGGCGCTGCCAGCACGATGAGGTCATGCCCACTCCGCACCGTGTCGTCATCGCGGTCTTCCCCGAGGTCGACCTCCTCGACGTCACCGGCCCGGCCGAGGTCTTCGCCCTCGCCAACCGGGAGACCGACGGCCGCGCGGGCTACCAGGTCCGGCTGGCAGGCCCCGAGGCCGGCCCGGTCGTCACCTCGGCCGGGGTCCGCCTGCTGGCCGACCTCACCTTCGCGGAGGTGGGGACCGCGGTGGACACCCTGTTGGTGCCCGGCGCCGTGGACCTGCGGCCCGACGGTCCGGTGGCCCTGGTCGACGACACCGTCGTGGCGTGGGTGAAGGAGACCGCGCCGCACGCCCGCCGGATCGCCTCGGTGTGCGTGGGAGCGCATCTGCTCGCGGCCGCCGGGCTGCTGGACGGGCGGCGGGCGACCACGCACTGGTCGACCGCGGCCCAGCTCGCGGCGGACCACCCCGAGGTGAGGGTCGACGCCGACCCGATCTTCGTCCGTTCGGGCCGGGTGTGGACCGGCGCGGGGATCAGCACCTGCATGGATCTGGCCCTCGCACTGGTGGCCGAGGACCACGGCGAGGACCTGGCCCTGGCCGTGGCCCGGCAGCTGGTGATGTACCTGCGGCGGCAGGGCGGTCAGAGCCAGTTCAGCGTGCCGCTGAGCCGGCCCGCCCCGGCCCGCAGGGACATCGACGAGCTGCGGGTGTTCATCACCGAGCACCTCGACGAGGACCTGTCGGCGGCCGCGCTCGCCGGGCGGATGTGCCTGAGCGAGCGCCATTTCGCCCGGGTCTTCCGCCAGGAGACCGGCACCAGCCCGGCCGCCTACGTGGAGGCGACCCGGGTCGAGGCGGCCCGCCGCCTGCTGGAGACCACTGACCAACCACTGGAGCAGATCGCGTCGGCCGCCGGGATGGGCTCGGTGGAGACCCTCCACCGAGCCTTCCGCAAGCAGATCAACACCACCCCGGCCTCCTACCGCCGCCGGTTCCGCGCCACGTCCTGACCGCTCCGACTCCCCTTCTCCCCGCCCCCGGCTCCCGGCCCCTTCGACGCGTGAGGCGTCACCGCCGCGGCCCCGCCGTGCCGTGCCCGTTCCCCGGAAGGCGCCCGCCGGCCGATCCCGGCGGTGCCGGCCCTTCCTCACTGCTTCCCGACCACGTCTGTCTGTCATCCGCTGTCTGTCACCCGCCCGAAAGGACACTCCTCACCCATGTCCGTCTCCGCGTCCCTGCGCACCGTCGTCGGCCTCGACAACACACCGCCCCGCCTCGCCGGGAGCACCTTGATCATGATCGACTTCCAGAACACCTACCGCAGTGGCGTCATGGCCCTGGAGGACGCCGAACCCGCCCTGGCCGCCGGCGCCCGCCTGCTCGCCACCGCCCGCGCGGCGGGTACCCCGGTCGTCCACGTCGTCAACGACGGCGGCGAGGGCACCCCGTACGACATCCGCGCCGAGATCGGGGCGATCAGCCCCGAGGTGGCACCGATCGACGGTGAACCGGTCGTCGTCAAGCAGGTCCCCAATGCCTTCCACGGCACCGATCTGGAGAAGACGCTGCGCGAGCTGGGCGCCGGGTCCGATCTGGTGCTGGCCGGGTTCATGACCCACATGTGCGTCACCTTCACCGCCCAGGGGGCCTTCAACCTCGGCTACCGGCCCACCGTCGTCGCCGAAGCGACCGCCACCCGGTCACTGGCCGGGCCCGACGGCGGCATCGTGCCCGCCGCCGACCTCCAGCGGGCGAGTCTCACGACCATCACCGATCTCTTCGGCATCGTCGTCCCCACCGTCGACCACCTCACGGTCTGACCTCCTGTCGGTGGTGGCGGCAGATCCACCGCCACCACCGGCGGCACGTCCGTCCACCGGCCCCGTCGACCCGGGCCGCGCCTCCGCGCGGGCCGGTGGGCAGCCGGGCGACCGGGCGGGCGGGAGCACCGTCGGAGCTCTGCTAATGTTGGCGGGCAGCATCGACGCGGGCCTATAGCTCAGACGGTTAGAGCGCTTCCCTGATAAGGAAGAGGCCACAGGTTCAAGTCCTGTTAGGCCCACCGATGGAACCCCCGGACTCCGGTCCGGGGGTTCATCTGTTTCCGCCGGTCCGCGCGACCGGGTTCCCGGCCCGGCCGGATGCGTGCGCACCGGCCGGCTCCGGGCGCGGTGGCCCTGGGCGCGGCGGCCCGCCCCGACGGGGTGGGTCAGGAGAGCAGACCGTTGTAGTCCGGCAGCTTGAAGGTCCGCTCGGCGTGGCCGCCGTCCAGGTCGGTCCAGTTGTTGCCAACGCTGGCGATGATCGTGTAGCCCTCGTTCTCGACCTTGATCCGCTCGTCGGTCTTGTACTTCTGGACCGGCTTGAAGAGGTCGCACAGGTCACGCCCGTGCAGCTCGTCGACGGTGTAGCCGGCCTCGGTCAGGCTGTGCCGGGTGATCGGGGCGATGAAGTCGACCCGCGCGGTGACGAAGATGATCGCGACCCCGCGCGCGTGGGCGTACTGGGCCAGCTCCACCACCGGCTTGATGCCCGACATCGCGAACGGGTGGAAGTGCGTCGCGAGCGTCGTGTTGTCGATGTCGAAGACGATCGCGCGCTTCTCGTTCGCCGGCTCGGCCGTGCGCTGCTCGACGTAGGCGCGGGCCGGCGCGATCGCGGCGGTCACGTCGGCCAGCCACTGGGCCTCGGTCACCGTGGCGGTGCTCGCCGAGGCGGCGGCGGGCGCCCGCACCGGGGCCGCGGTGGCCTTCGGGGCCGCCGGGGCCGCGACCGCGGGGGTGGCGAGACCGGTGGTGATCGCGCCCGTCAGGACCGCGGCGGCGACGAGTCGTGCCTTGATTCTCATATCGGCGGTGTGGCCTTTCGTCTGAGGGTCTGTCGGGCGACGTGGCGGGTGGGGCGGTGGACGGCGCCGGCCGCGACAACGGCACGGGCGGAACGGCGACCTTGTCGAACGGCGGTCCGCGGCAGCCGCCCCGCACCCGGACCCTCATGTCAAGGGCATGCCAGGCGGCCCGGCAGCAGGGTCCGCCTCCGGGAGGAGAACGCCGACCGACAACGGGCATCGGGGTGGCGGGCACGGCCCGCTGGGCGAGAACGTACTGCAGTCAACGGCGTGCGCCAATACCCGGGAGTAACAAACAGTCGGCGAGAGGGCGAACAGCAAGGGGCTGGCCCTCGCGCGCCGAGAACCGAGCCCGCCCGCCGCCGCGGCCGTCCCCCTTCCGTCCGCGCCTCGCCCGTGAACGCCCGGCACTTCGCGCACGCCGCCCCCGAGGGTGGTCCCGCAACTGGTCCTTCGCAGCACGGGAGTGGCCGGCCGTGGACCGCGCCCCGGGTTCCCTTCGGGGAGGAACTGACCCCGGTTCACCTCGGCGACCCGCGCGTCACGGCAGTCGGGTAGCGGGCGCCTCCCCCCGACCACGTGCGGGCCGCCCGACCTGGAGAGACGAGCCAGGCCCCTGTTATCGTGCGCCGATGTCAACGATCAAGCAGTTCCAAGTGACCTTCGACTGCGCGGAGCCTGTGCGCCTCGCCGCCTTCTGGTGCGAGGTGCTGGGGTACGTCCTTCCGGAGGTTCCGGAGGGCTCCGCCACGTGGGAGGAGTACTACCGCTCGCTGCCGCCCGAGGACGCGGTCTACTTCGCGTGCACGGACCCCTCGGGCGTGGGCTCGCGCCTGCTCTTCCAGCGAGTTCCCGAAGGCAAGGTCGTCAAGAACCGGGTGCATCTCGACGTGCGGGTCGGCACCGGGCTCGTGGGTGAGGAGCGCCTGGCCACGCTGGAGGCCGAGTGCGCACGGCTGACGGCGCTCGGCGCGAAGCACGTGCTGACGCAGCGCGCCGACGGCGTCAACGAGTCGTGCATCACGATGCAGGACATCGAGGGCAACGAGTTCTGCCTCGCCTGATTCCCCTCCGGGACCGCGGGGAGGGGGGCCGTCTCCGGCCTCGGGGAGCAGCGGGGCGGCCGGCGGTGCGTGAACGTGATCATCTCGCGCGCGGGCCCAGGGCGTCCTCCTCCCCCTCGTCGGAGCTCTCGCCGGTCCGGCGGGGAATACGTTTCCACCGCATCCCGGAATTCCCGGACACCCGATGTCCTTCCGCGTGAACCCGACGTTCCGGCCGGCCGGAATACTGCTTCCGAACCGCCCAGAATTCACGCATTCCGCCGACCCGGCCGTATCCGTACACCCCTCGCCCGGTCTGCCCAACCACCTGTCTCCACAAGGCTCTTGCCCGAGTTCATACGGACTCGACACGAACCGTCGGTCCGCGAAAGGGCATTCGGCCACCCTGGCGCGAAGAGATCTCTTCGCCTTTTCCGGATTCCTTACTACGATGCGCTGAGTCGGGCCCGCCACCCCGGTGGGCCCACGCACGAGGTATCGAGGCACCATGGCGGACGACCACGCACCAACGGCTACACCGCGCTATCTCACGATTCTTGACGAAGCCGCCCGGATCGCATCCGAACTCGGTCACGAATACGTCGGAGTCGAGCACCTGTTCCTGGCGATCCTGGCAGACCCGCGGGCGGTGCCCACCCAGGTCCTGACGGATTTCGTCCCCCCGGAGCAGGTGACGGCCGCCCTCCATGAGCTCCTGTCCTCGCCCGGCTACAACACGCCGACCCGGAACGTCGTGCTCCCGCCCGAATAGCCGGCGGCGGAACGGCGCGCACCACCACCGGGCCGGCGTGCGGCCACGCCTCACGCATGTCAACCGCTCATCGCGAAAGGACAATCGTGTCAGGATCTCGATCCATCCGCGCCGCTCTGGTGGCCTTCGCACTGGCCGTGCTGACGCTGTTCGCCGTCCAGGGGGTCGCCGCCGCGGCTGCCCCCGAAGCCCCGTCGGCGAAGGTCGCCGCCGTTCAGGCACCCACGGTCGGTCCCTCCGTCCAGGAGAGCGCCACCGGGCTGCTCGGCACGTCCTGGTGCCGCATCGGCTCGGTGGTCTACGAGTGCTCCTCCATGCCGGAGTGCACCCCGGCCAAGGACGGCAAGACCTACAGCGACCCCAGTGGCAACGACTGGCGCTGCGGCCTCTGGAACGGTTACTGGGCCTGGGCCGCCCAGCAGGGCTGCGTCGCACCCGCCGAACTCGCGACGGGCCTGGCCGAGCCGGGCCTGACGCCCGCCCGGTCGGTCGCGCCCGGGCGCGAGCTGCTGCGCTGCTGAGCCGTCCGGGGCGCGCCGGCCTGTCGTGCCGGCGCGCCCCGGGCGTGCCGACCACCCACCCCGGGCACGCCCGACCACCCACCCCCGGCCACGCGATCAGGCGCAGGAGACATGAACCCGTTCATCGACCGCCGACGACTCATCCTCTCCGGCCTGGCGGGGGGCGCCCTGGCCCCGCTCGCCGCGGTCCCGGCGGCCGCCGCGAGCCCGGCGCGGCCGGAGACACCGGACCGCCCCCGCGGCTTCGCCCCGGGCGACTGGCACTCCGTCCGCGACCAGTTCCGGCTCTCCCGCGACTACGCGCAGTTCGCGGCCTTCACGTTCGCCGCCCACCCGGCCGGCGTGCGCGAAGCCATCGCGACGCACCGGAACAGGCTGGACGAGGATCCGAGCCGCTACCACCGGGAGAACGCGGACCGCGAAGTGGCCGTCCGCACGGCCGCCGCCGCCTACCTGGGCGTCCGCCCCCTGGAGGTGGCGCTGACCGACAGCACCACCATGGGGCTCGCCCTCCTGTACCAGGGGCTGCGGCTCGGGCCGGGGGACGAGATCCTCACCACCCGGCACGACTTCCACTCCACCTACGAGGCACTGCGCCAGCGCGCGCTGCTGACCGGCGCCGCGGTGCGCCGGGTGAGCCTCTACGACGACCCGGCCGCCGCCTCGGCCGACCAGCTGACGACGCGGCTGCTGGCCGCCGTGACCCCGCGCACCAGGGTCCTCGCGCTGACCTGGGTCCACTCCGGCACCGGCGTCATGCTCCCGATCCGGATGATCACCGACGCGGTGGCCGGGATCAACGCCCGCCGGGACGCGGCCGACCGCCTCCTCGTCTGCGTGGACGGCGTCCACGGCCTCGGCGCCGACGACACCGCGGTGGCGGACCTCGGCTGCGACTTCTTCGCCGCCGGCACCCACAAGTGGCTGTACGGGCCGCGCGGTACCGGCATCCTCTGGGGACGCGAGGACGCCTGGCCCCTCGTCCAGCCGATCATCCCCAGCTTCGGCTGGATGCGCGAGGAGCCGCCACCCGTCATCGACCCCGGCCTGATGGCCACCCCGGGGGGCTTCCACGCCTTCGAACACCGCTGGGCCCTCACGGAGGCGTTCGCCTTCCACACCGCCATCGGCCGGGAGCGGGTCGCGCGCCGCATCCGCTCGCAGGCCCGGCAGCTCAAGGACGGACTCGCCGCGCTCCCCGGCGTCCACGTCGCCACCCCCCGCGACGACGCGCTCTCCTGCGGCATCGTGTGCTTCTCCGTCACCGGCCGGACGCCCCGGGAGGTCGTCACGCGCCTGGAGTCCGAGCACCGCGTCCTCGCCGACGTCACCCCGTACGGCGGCGCCCTGGTCCGCCTCGGCCCCAGCCTGGTCACCGACCCGCAGGAGGTGGACCGGGCCGTCCGCGCGGTGGCCGCGATCAGCCGCCGCTGACCGGGCCGCCCCCAGTCGGTGCGCTCCGTCCGGCCCGGAGAGCACCGCATCCGAAGGGTCCGGCCTCCCCCCACCGCGGCGCGGCCGCGGCCGTGCCTCGCTCAAGGCCGGCCGCGCGGCGCCCGACATCCCGGTGCGGCCCGGGCGGGTCGCCCCGGCCCCGCGCGGAATTCCCCAGATCGAGGTCAGCCTGGACATCGACGCCAACGGCACGGCCCAGGTGTCCGCCAAGGACCGCGCCACCGGCAAGCCTCAGCCGTTCAGCACGCTCGGCGAAGCACTGCCCCAGGCCGACCTCGACCGGATGATCGCCGAGGCCCGGTAGGGCCGCGACCCGCGTACGGGGCGGACGGGCGTCAGTGGTCGGGTGAGATCGACCCGCGATTCCCTGACGGATCGTCAGGGGATCGCGACGTCGGTCCTCCGCGGCGCCGCCGGTCAGGGCCACAGGTGGGCGCCGAGGGTGGTGCCCTCCGGGGCGCCGGGGAGGACGTAGGCGACGGCGGAGGCGGTGTGTTCGATGAAGGGGTTGAGCGCGTCGCGCTCGGCGAGGCGGTTCTGGACGCGGGTGAACTGGGCCGGGTCGCGCACGAAGGCGCAGAAGAGCAGGCCGCGGTCGCCGGGGGCGTCGTCGTAGCTGTAGCCGCGGCGCAGCATCCGGGCGCCGCCGTCGAGGCGGGGGCCGGTGAGGCGGACGTGGGCGGTGGCGGGGATGACGTAGGCGCCGTCGGGGCGCTTGGCGTAGAGGTCCGGCTCGTCGTGCTCGGCGGTGCCGGTCAGCGGGGCGCCGTCGGGGGCGCGGCGGCCCATGGCGAGGTCCTGGGCCTCCCCGGGGAGGGCGGTGAACGCGGCGGTGTCCATCCGGATCCGCCGGTAGACCAGGACGGTGGCGTTCTCGTGCGGCCCGGGCGGGCCCCAGACCCACTGGCGGGCGGCGTCCTGGTCGGGGTTGGCGGTGCCGTCCTTGAAGCCGAACAGGTTGCGGGGCGTGGCGCCCGGTGCGGTGGGGGGCAGGAAGCCGGACTGCGCCCAGCGTGGCGTGGCGCCGGCGGCCAGGGCGGCCGTGGTGGCGAGCTCGGCGACGACGGCGAGCGTCCAGTGGTCGGCGGCGCACAGCTGGAGCAGCAGGTCGCCGCCGCCGCGGGCCGGGTCGAGGCGGTCGCCGGGGAACGGCGGCAGGTCGGCGAATCCGGCGGGGACGGCGAGGGTGAGGCGGGCGGCGAGGTCCGGGCCGAGGCCGACCAGGGAGGTCAGTCGGCGCGCTCCGCCGTCGGTGCGCAGGCGCGGGTCGGGGGTGGGGCCGGTCGCCGCGGCGAGGGTGGCGGTCCAGGCGGTGAGGAGGGTGCGCAGGGCCGCGCGGTCCGCGGCGGCGGAGGCCGGCGGGAGGTCGAAGGCGAGCAGCTTCGTCGCGGGGAGTTGCGGGGCGGCCAGGACGGCGGACGTCAGCGCGGCCTGCCGGGCGCCGTGGAACGGGATCGGCGGCTCGGGCGGCGGCGCGGCGGTGCCGGTGGTGGTGCGGCCCGGTGTGCGGTGGTCGTCCGCCAGTTCCCCGACCGTCGCGCCGACGCCGGCGGCGAGCACCGCCCCGGCCGCCAGCAGCGCTCGCCGCCGCCCGACGCCGGGCCTGGCGGAGGGGTTCGACGGCGGCGCGATCTCCGGTTCAGTGGGCATGCGCCCTATTGGAGACGGTAGAACACATGGCATGCAAATCAAGCTTTCTGACCGTTCGTCATTGTTCAAGGCGGTTGCCGCGGCCGTCGTGGCCACCGCGGTCGCGGTGGCGGCCGGCGGGTGTTCCTCCACCGGTCCGGCCGCGTCGGACGCCGCGCACCCGGCCGGGGATGTGGTCCGCGTGCCGGAGGACTTCCCCACCGTGCAGAAGGCGGTGGACGTCGCGAGGGAGGGTGACACGGTGCTGATCGGCCCCGGCACCTACCGCGAGAGCGTGCGCGTCGCCAAGCGGAACGTCGTGGTGCGCGGCACCGACCGCGCCGCCGTGGTGCTCGACGGCGGGCTGAAGCTGGCCAACGGCATCACCGTCACCGGGCCCGGCTCGGTGGTGGAGAACCTCACCGTCCACGGCTACCTGGCCAACGGCGTGCTGTTCACCGGCGTCACCGACGAGAAGCTGCAGCAGCGCGGCGCGGGCGGCTCGGCGTACGACCCGCTGGACACCGGCCGCTTCCCGCCCGTGGAGGGCTTCCGGGCGACCCGGGTGACGGCGTACGGCAACGGGCTGTACGGCATCTACGCCTTCGACGCGCGCGCCGGGGTGATCGAGGACTCCTACGCGTCCGGGCACGCCGACTCGGGCATCTACGTCGGCCAGTGCAAACCGTGCGACACCCTGGTGCGCGGCAACACGGTGGAGCGCAACGCGGTCGGCATCGAGCTGACCAACGCCTCGGACGGCCTGTCGATCCTGGGCAACCGCGCGGCGGGCAACCGGGTGGGCGTCACGGTGAACTCCAACGACCTGGAGGCGCTGGCCCCGCAGCACGGCGCGGTGATCGCGGGCAACGTCGTCGTCGACAACAACGCCGCCGACTCGCCGGAGCAGGCGGACGGCGGTTTCGGCATCGGCATCGGGATCGGCGGGGGCACCGCGAACCGGGTGGAGCGCAACCTCGTCCGGGGCAACCGCGCGGCCGGGGTGGTCGTCACCGACCCGGCGGGGCACCCGGCGAGCGGCAACCGGGTCGAGGCCAACCAGGTGGACGGCAACGGCGTCGATCTGGTGCTGGCCTCCGTGGACCCGGGCAACTGCTTCGGCGGCAACCGGCCCGCCGTCCAGAGCCCGGCCGGCCTGGAGGCGGCGGCGGCCTGCGGCGGACCGGGGCACGGGCCGCTGCCCGGCGGCCGACCGGCCGCGGTCCAGGCGCCTCCCGGTGTCCCGTTCAGCCGCGTGGCGGCGCCGCCCGCCCAGCCGTCGCTGCCGGACCCGTCGGTGCCCGGCCGTCCGGCGACCGGCCTGCCGGGGGCGGTCGACCCGGCGGCGTACCCGCTCCCGACGGACCCCGGCACGCTGCCGCCGCGGCCGGCGGGCTGACGCCGGGCGTGGGCGGGGGCGCGGGAGGACGGAGGGCCGATCGCCGGGCAGCCGGGGGACGGCGGGTGACCGGCCCGCCGGCCCGTCAGCCGGTGAGCCAGGGGGCCTCGGGGAGCCTGGCGGTGTCCTCACGCCCGCCGAAGGCGACCGCCGTCGGCGTGCCCAGGCCGGGCAGCCGCATCGTCACCCGCCCCAGCGCGCCGTCGTCGTCGACCCAGTAGGTCAGCGGCGACCGCTCGCCGTCGGGCGCGGCGCCCTGGGCGCGCGGGCCGGAGAACCGGTCGTAGTCGTGTCCGTCGAGGCGGTCGCGGCCGAGCCGGCGCGCGCCGGACTGGGCGAGCAACAGCGGGTTGTCGGGCCGGTCGGCGCCGAGCTGGACGATCAGCTGGAGCCCGGCGTCCAACGGGTCCGCGGTGTAGGTGCGCGGGGACCAGCCCTGCCGGGGCACCCGCTCGGCCTGCTGCCAGGCCGGGCCGTCGGCACCGGCCGGTTCGGGGGCGAGCCCGAGACCGCCGGCGTCCCAGACGACCAGGCCGCGGTCGAGCGGGCCGTTCGCCCCGGTGACCTGGTAGCGGCCGGCGCCCCGACGGGTGCGGTAGTCGACGACGCCCTCGACCCGGACCTCGACGCCCCCGCCCTCGGCCGCGGTGAGCGTCACCGCGACCGGGCTGGCCTGGAACAGGGTCAGCCGCGACAGCGCGAGCCGGGAGGCCTCGTCGACGGTCACCGCCCGCTCCCCCGGCTCGGCGGCGACCGTGCGGTAGGCGACCAGCCCGCCCGCGGTGCCGGCGCACACCGCGAGGGCGACCAGGGCCCTGAGCCGGAAGGTCCGACGGCGCGGCCCGGGAGCCGTCGTGGGCGGGTCGGCCTTCGTCGTCCGGGCCATGGGTCTTCCTTCTCTCGTCGGTCGGTCAGCACGCTCGGGCGGGTCCGGGGACCTGAGGTCTCCGGACCCGCCCGAGCGGCGGCGCCTCAACAGCGGCGCCTCAAATCGGCGCTTCAAATCGGCGCTTCGGCGGCGCCACCCCGGTAGGTGGCACCGGGGCCACCTACCGGGGGTCGGCTACCGCCGCCAGGCCCGGCGTCGGCGGGCCAGCAGCACGAACGCCGCGCCGAGGACGCTCAGCGTGCCCGCACCGGCCAGCAGCACCGGAATCCCCTCGCCCGCACCGGTGTTGGGCAGGTGCGAACCGGGGGCGGGGAGCGGCGCGGGCGGCGGCGCCGCCGGGGACGGCAGCGTCGGGGCCGGCGTCGGCGCGGGGGTCGGCGTCGGGGTCGGGGTCGGCGTGGGCGTCTCCGTCACCGTGGGCGTCGGCGTGGGCGTCGGGATCAGCCGGTTGACGGCCGTCACCTCGACCCCCGCGGCGAGGTTGTCCGCGTTCAGCACCAGCGGCCCGAACACCGTGGTCGCCGGCGCGGAGTAGCCGGCCGGCGGGCTCACCTCCTGCCAGTAGTACGTGCCCGGTGCGCCGCTGCCCCGGCAGATCCCGTCGGCCCCGGTGGTGCAGGGGTCGCCGACCGCCGTGTCGGGCTTGGCGCCGGTGCTCTGCAGCCCGTCGGTGCCGTTGGTCTCCTTCCAGAGCCGGAACGTCGCGCCCGCCAGCGGCTTGCCGTCCTGGTCGTGCTTGACCAGGCGCAGCGCGCCCTCCTGCTGCCGGAAGCCGAAGTCGTAGGTGTGGTCGTTCTCGCCCGGCCCGCCGGTGGTCAGCGCCCGTTCGACGTACTGCCCGCCCGCCGGGACGACACCCTTGGAGTCGACGAAGGTGTTGTCGCCGACGTCCGCGTCGGTCGGCACCCACTGGTACAGCGGACCGCCCTTGGCGTAGTCCGCGGGGTTGTCGAGACGGACGGTGTACTTGGTGCGCGGCTTGAGGCCGCCGGTGACGTTGGAGTCGTCGAAGTAGTACTCACCGCGCGCGGTGGTCCGGGTGGTGCCGACGAGCTTCCCCGACTCGTCGTACAGGTTGACGGTCGCCCCCGGCACCGGGCGCTGGCCCGGGCGCTGGACGCCGCTGCGCTCGGGGTCGTACCAGACCCGGTTGCCGATCTGCAGCGGGGCCTGGTCGCAGAGCACCTCCAGGTCGCCCATCGAGGCACCCTTGCCGAACGGCGCGACCTCGTCCTTCGGGGTGAGCCGGAAACCGAACTTCGGGTCCTGTGTGCCGTTCCGCTGGAGGAACGAGGTGCCGTAGCCGAGGGCGGTGTGGTTGGGGTCGAAGGCGGAGGTCGCGATGGTGTTCTCGACCTTGGAGTCGGCCATGCCCGCGAACGCGGTGTTGCGGTGGCCGCCCCACGTGGTGTCGAAGAACCGGGTGCCCCGGGGGGAGAGCCCGCAGCCGTTGTTGGTGTCCATCACGTAGGTGCCGTTCACCGGGCAGGCCTTGTTCAGGTCACCGCCCGACATGACGGTGGAGTAGGGGACACCCGACGGCGCGCGGTCGGCGAAGCGGTCGCGGAAGGCCAGCAGCATGGAGCCGTCGGTCTCGAAGGCGATCTCGCCCAGCTCCGGTTCGGGCTGGGCGATCGTGGCGTTGCCGCAGGCGTTGCCGTTCTGCGAGGTCGGCCAGGTGTTGGTCCACGGGAACCAGGCCGCCCCGTCGCAGGGACCGCCTCCGACGGTCGACTGGCGCGGGTAGTCCAGCGGCTGCTGCAGGACCGGCGCCGCGAACGCGCCGGTGGCCAGGTCGAACGGCAGCACCACCGCGCGCAGGTCGGAGGCCTTGCCGGTCGACTCGCCCGAGCAGACGCCGCCGAGGTAGCCGGTGCCGTCCTGCAGGCCGAGGCCGAACGGACGCCAGTCCCCGGCCGCCGGGCAGCCCGGGTCGGGGATCGGGTAGGCGGCCTTCGGCGCGGCGGCCGTCGGGCCGGTGGCGTCGTAGCGGTAGAGCCGCCGGTCGTGGAGGTTGACGACGAAGAGGTCCTTTCCGTCGTCGGTGACCTTGATGCCGCCGAGGCTCTCCTTGCCCGGCACCGCCAGGAACGCGTCGTCGGTGCCGCTGCCGTGGACGGTCGTGCCGGTGTCCGGGACCGTCGTGAACAGCGTGGTCCGCTTCGTCGCGATGTCGGTCACGTAGATCCCGCCCGCGCCGCCGGGCCCGTAGTCCGTGGCGCGCTTGGCGACCGCCGAGGAGAACACCCGCCGGTCGGCCCGGTTCCACGCGATGCCGTACAGCGTGCCGGTCTCGGCGTTGGTGGCGATGTCGGTCGCGTTGACGTCCACGCCGTCCTGGCCGCGCGCGTTGTACGGGAAGGAGACCAGCGTGCGCTGGGTCCCGCCCTCACGGGTGGTCGGCTGGCAGGTGGTCACCAGCGGGGCGTTCTTCTGGCAGTAGTCACCGGGGTTCCACAGCCCGGTGGTGAGCACCGCGTTCTTGCCGCCGGAGAGGTCGACGAACTCCTCGTTGCTGCTCAGCTGGTTGGGCGCGCCGTCCAGGCCCTGCCGGGAGGCGAAGGCCGGGAAGAGCGTGCCCGGCTTCGGATTCACCACCTGGACGCGGTACTTGCCGCCGGTGAGCTTGGCGCCCGGCGTCAGCGTCACCGTGCCGTCCGCCGCCGTGCTGCCCTCGACGCCGGCGCCCGCGTCGTCGGTGAGGGTCACCGTCACCCCGGCCATCCCGGGCTCCAGCGCGGGCGTCCACACCCCGCTGGTGTCCACGGCCCGCACCACGCGGACCGTCACCGTCCCGTCGGCCGCCTGCGGGAACGCCGCCGGGGCGGCCAGCAGCGAACACGCCCCGATTCCGAGGAGCAGCGCCGCGGCGCCCCCCACCGTCCGGCGGCCGAGTACTCCCGGCCGCCGTCGCTCCGGGCCGCGCGCGGCGCCGGGCTCCTGTTCACGTGTCGTCGTCATACCTGCTCTCATCGTGATGTTTGGGCCCAGCACCCCGACCCCGCAGGGGAGTTCGCGTGGCTGAAAGCCGCCGTCATTAAGGGGAGCTTAAAGAGAGTCACCACAAGTTCGCAGGAAAACAAAGAACTTTGACGGATCATCAGATACGACCATCCGATGATCATCCTGCTGCTCGACGCACCGTCGCGCCGGTCCCGCCGTCGAGGGCGCGGTGGTTCCGGCGGACGGTCTCCGCGCGTCTCGAACCGCCGCCGACCGGGCGACTTCCCCGTCCGGCGACGGTCCTCCGGGGGGACGAGCATCGGCGGGGTGTACCGCGCGGAGTCGGCGGGGTGGGCCGCGCGGGAGCGGCGCGGCCCACCGGTTCCGCCCGTCCGGATCCGGCTTCACTTCACGCCACCGCCGAGGCGACCCCGCGGCACGGACGCGCCCTCGCCGCGGTGAGCCGGTGCGGTCGAGGGTGCGGGGTCGGGCAACGGGCATGGACCCGGGGGTGCACTTTCGGGGATGGGGGCGGCCGGTGCCGGCGGTGTAGGGAGGGGAGGGCAAGGCAGCGGTGGGCGACCGGGAGGGTCAGAGTGCGCGCGAGGGCGGACGATCGCAGGGGCAACGGCGAGCGGGCCGGCGGGGGTGACCGCACGGCGCGGGAGGCGCGGGCGAGCGGGCCCGTGGTGGGGGCGATGTCCCCCGAGCAGGCTCATGAGCTGCAGCGGAGCATCGGCAACGCGGCCGTGGCCCGGATGGCGCACGGCGGGCGGGGCGAGCAGGGCCCGGACCCGGTCCAGCGCTCCGCGGTGCACGACGTGCTGCGGGGGGCCGGGCGGCCGCTCCAGGGGCCGGTGCGCGCGGAGATGGAGGGGCGGCTCGGGGCGGACTTCTCCGACGTGCGGCTGCACACCGGCGCGGCCGCCCAGCGGTCGGCCGCCGAGATCGGGGCGCGGGCCTACACGTCGGGCAGGGACGTCGTCATCGGGCGCGGGGGCGGCGACCGGCACACCCTGGCGCACGAGCTGACCCATGTGATCCAGCAGCGGAAGGGGGCCGTCTCCGGCACCGACCGGGGGGACGGACTGCGGGTCAGCGACCCCCGTGACTCCTTCGAGCGCGAGGCCGAGACCAACGCACGCCGGGTGATGGCGCGTCCGGCCGGCCGGCCGGAGGCGGTCCAACGGGCGGAGCCGGGCGCCGCCGCGGGGGCCGACGCGCCCGCCGTGCAGCGCAAGCTGGGGTTCGAGACCGAAATCGACATGCCCGTCGAGACCTCCACCGGCGCGACGTACGAGGGGGACACCGACCTGGCCCAGAGCACCGCGGCCGACTTCAAGCTGGTCTCCGACAAGCGGTCGCTGCGCGACGGGGGCACTTACTCGAACCTGGAGTTCGTGACCGGAGCGGTCCCGGTGGTCGGCACCCACAGCGAGTCCGGTCCGGCGGCCCTCGAACAGCTGGTCGACGAGATCAGGACGGTGCGCGAGGAGTTCTACCGGCAGACCGGGAAGACCCCGCTGGCGGGCATGGGCCTGGAGCTGGAACTCCTACCCGCGGCGGAGGACGCCCGGATCGCCCCGGACCTGGACTTCCCGAACTACGCCGGCGCCCCGGGCATGGGCGACGGGCTGTTCGTCCACTACTCGGTCGGTGTGCCGCTCGCCGGGATGCCGATGTTCTTCGACCACCTCCGGGACGCCGCTCCCGACGTCCCGGGGGCGCCGAATCGCCGTGCCCGGTTCCGGTTCTCCCAGGCGAAGGACTTCGCCGCGCGGGTCGTGGCCATGTACGAGAACGGCCAGGAGTCGGCGCGCAAGCGCAAGCGGCTGGAGACGGACGCCCTGAACGGCTACAGCCAGCTGTTCTTCACCCAGGTCGCGGCCATGGCCGACTACCTCGCGCAGGACGTGGACCAGGGCCAGATCAAGAACCTGACGGTCGTGCTGTCCCGCTCGCAGCTCACGGACGTCCGCGGCCTCCTCGACCCCGGGTTCCAGGACTTCCTGCGGGACAACAGCGAGGCGATCGTCGACCAGCTCGCACAGTTCCAGGAGGATCCCGGCGACGGCGGCGCGAACCTGGAGTTCCGCGACGAGGCCACCCGGGAGATCGACGGCCTCCCGGTGTCCCTCCTCACGTTCGCCGAGTCGACGCTGAAGGGCGTCCCCCAGATACCCCAGCAGAGCGTGTTCGGCGGTATGAACCAGATCGCTCCGCACGAGGAGCAGGGCGCCATGATGGTCCCCTTCGAGATCCGGACGATGGGCTCCCTGATGAAGAGCTGGGACGAGCTCAAGGCCGAGCTGCGCGACCTCGCGAACTGGGCGGAGGAGGCGTACCAGCACGACCGCTCGCTGGCCGGCGACACGGCCCGCCGGCGCGCCGGCTCATGACGCGTACCGCTTGATGACGCCTACCGCTCCGTGCGGAGGGCCGGCCCGGGACGCGGGCCGGCCCGCGGTGATCGCCGGCCGGCGGTGATCCCCGACACACCGGGACCCGCCGCCGCCCTTCCCCGTCGGCGCCCGAACGATCGGGCGGGCGCCGGGGGAGGGACGGGATCCAGCCGTATTTGAACGACCGTCAGGTTCACATTCGAACGCCGGGCCGGAGCCGCCCAGGGCCGCCGGAATGAGAATGTACAGTCATGACCGGGGTGTCTTCCCAGCCTCCGAACCGTCGGTTTTCAGCCGGAACGGCCGGGGCTCCCCTTTGCTCCCGGGGCAACCTGACAGACGATGCGTGTGGCATCTGTTCACCTGAGGTCGCTCAACACGCCACTCACGTTGAGGACCTCGTGGCACTCCTGGGCCTGCTGCCCGGTGGCCGGAGTGCCCGGCTTCGCACAGGTCACCTGGACCGTCACGGTCTGGTTCTCAGTGATCCTGATGGGGGTGACCCAGTGGTAGTCCTGGTTACGGAACGTCTCCAGCGCGATCGTCGTGATCTTGCGGTCGCCGAACCCGATCGTCACGACGCCCTCGTCGCCCTGGAAGTTGGCGACGACGATGTCCGTGATCCCGAACGCCTTGCCCACGGGCACGACGTAGGTACCGGCCTTGGTCTCCCCGCCGGCCGTCGTCAGGTCGATGGTGGCCGAACTCTGCTGCCCGCCCCCCGACCCGGCGCCGCCCGTTCCCGTTCCGGTTCCCGTCCCCGTACCGGTGCCGCCCGCGCCCGCGCCGGGCGGGGTGCTCCCGGCCCCGGAGCCCGGCTGCCCGGGGCTCGCCGCCGGGGTCCGGCCACCGGCCGCCGCCTCGCTGGGGGTCGGCTGTTGCTGCTGGACCGCCTGGTCGGCGGCCTCCCTGGCGGTACTGCGCACGGCGGGACGCACCAGCAGGAACCAGGCCAGCAGCAGGGCGAGGAGTGCCGCCAGGGCCGCCAGCAGCCAGGTCGGGAAGATCGGTATCTGGACGAACTCGGCCTCCGGCCGCGGTCGCTCCCGGTCGTCCTCACCGGCGTCGCCGGCGGTGAGCGCCTCGGCCTTCGCGCCCGCCTTCGCGCCGGCCTTCGCCCCGGTTTCCGTCACGGCTTCCGCCACGGTCTCCGCCACGGTGACGGTGAACGGCCAGGTGACCGGCTTCCCGAACCACACGGGCTTCCCGGCGCGGACCCGCAGCGCCACCTCCGCCGACTCGCCCGGCTCCAACCTCGGAGCCGCGGGGCGGATGTCGAACTTCAGGTCCTCACCGCGTTGGGCCGGGGTGAATCCCACCTGGACGGGGCGGTTGCCCTCGTTGTGGACGGCGAGGCGGTAGCGTCCGCGCAGCCAGCCGCGGCGGCGTTTGGGAGCGCTCTCGGCCCGAAGCTGCCGGAATCCCTCGACCCGCACGGTGGTCTCGGGGACCTTGACCGCCTCGGGGTGCTCGGTGGGCAGGACCCGTACGGCCAGTGGCACCTCACCCGCCCGCACCCGCGCCGAACGCGGGGGCGCCAGGCGGATGGTCACCGTTTCCGAGGTGCCGGGGTAGAGGGAGACGCGGTCGGGCTCGACCGTCGCCCAGGCAGCGCAGTCACCGACGACTTCCAGTCGGTACGCCTCGACGATGTCGCCGTCGTTGCGAACGGTCAGGCTGGTGGTCGCGGTACCGCCCGGAGTCACCGTCACCGACGGGATGTCGAGGCCGGGCGCGCCGGGGCTGGGAGTGGCTGCTGGGGTCGTCACGCCGCGACGCTACGCCGCCGCCCCGCCCGCCTCCACGGACGCGGGGGCAAGGCTCCGGGCAGCCCCGATGCCCCCGCGAACTCCTCCCAACTCCCCTGTCCAGGCGCTTTGTTGCCTTTCGATCCTGCTGTACTCCCCTCATACGCATCATGGAACAGGTACGCCTCATGCTCCACACCGACCTGATCGGCACCGTCCACCCGTCCGGCACCGCCACGACGCGGCCGACCGTCCCGCCCCAGGGCCGTGCCCCGGCTCCGCCCCGGCCCCAGGCCCCGGCCCACAGCCCGGCCCACGCCCGGACCGCGCACGACGCGGCGGCCGGCGACCCCGGCCGACGGGTCACCGTGGCCGTGTACGCCTCGGACCCGGTCCTGCACGTCGGGATCGTCCAACAGCTGCGCCAGCGCCCCGAGGTGGAGCTGGTCGACGAGGCCGACGCGCACGAGGCGCGGGTCTCGCTGGTGGCCGTGGACAGCGTGGACGACGAGACGACCGCCCTGCTCTACCGGCTGCGCCACAACTCCGCCACCCGCACCGGGCTCGTGGTCGGCACCTTCGACTCGGGCGACGCCTTGCAGCGCGCCATCGAATGCGGGGTCACCGCCGTGCTGCGGCGCGCGGAGGCCGACCAGGACCGGCTGCTGCGGCTGGTCCTGGCGATGGCGAACGGTGAGGGCGTCCTGCCCGGCGACCTGCTCGCGAAGCTCCTCGACCACGTCGGCAGCCTGCAGCGGTCGGCGCTCGACCCGCACGCCGTGTCCCTCTCCACGCTGACCCCGCGCGAGGCGGACATGCTGCGCCTGGTGTCGGAGGGCCTGGACACCGCGGAGATCGCGCGCAACACCTCGTACTCCGAACGGACCGTCAAGAACGTCCTGCACGAGGTCATCACCCGGCTCCAGTTGCGCAACCGCTCCCACGCCGTCGGCTACGCGCTGCGCAACGGGCTGATCTGAGCCGACCGGCACCGGCTGCCCGAAAGCGCAGCCGGTGCTTCCCCCGGCCCCGGCCCCGGGGCCCTGCCGGTCCGCGCCCGCGGGGCGGCAGGGTGGCACCGTCGGACATGGACGCTGGACCGGACTGTGAGGTGGACCGTGATGGGCACGGGTGGCTCCGGCCGTCGGCGACACCGCTGGGGCGGGAGCGGTGCGGCGCTGCTGCTGCTGGCGCCCCTGCTCGCGGTGACGGCGGCCGCCGGCCAGGGCGACGCCGGGGACCGGCCCCCCGCGGCCGGCACCGGGACCCGGGCCGCGGCGGCCGATGCCGGGGACAGCCGGATCGCATACGCCGGTACCCGGCACCGGAGCCTCGGCCGGGTGGCGACGAACACGTCGAGCCCCCCGCTGTTCGGCGAGGGCCCGGCGCACTTCGACGTCCAACCCGCCGCCCTGGGCGACCGGCTGGTCTTCGCGAGCCGCCGCGACGAGCAGGCCCCGCAGGTCTACCTGCGCGCCGCCGACGGCTCGGTGCACCGCCTGACCAGCGGTCTGGACGCGGCGAACCCCCGGCTGACGCCGGACGGCCGGTCGGTCGTGTTCGACGCGGCGCGGCCCGCCGGGGCCGGCGGCACCCAGCACGACCTGTGGCTGGTGCGCACCGACGGCACCGGCCTCACCCGGCTGACCGACACCCCCGCGAACGAGGAACACCCCACGGTCTCGCCCGACGGCGCGCGCCTGGCGTACTCCTCCGACGCCGACCGGGCCGCCGGCCGGCAGATCTACGTCCGGCCACTGCGGGGCGGCCCGGCCACCCGGGTCTCCGACCCCGCCGACGGCGCGGGCACCGAGCCGGTGTGGAACCCGGTGGACGGGCCGGCGACCCGGGACCGGATCGCGTACACCGCCACCGGAGCGGACGGGCCCCGGCTGCGGTGGACCGACGGGCGCACCGGCGGGCCGCTGCTGGCGGGCCCGCGCGCCCAGTGGCGCACGCACGGGGCAAGCTGGCTGCCCGACGGGAACGACCTGCTCTTCCTCAGCCCGGACCGGACCTGCAGCTGCGAGGGCGACTGGGACCACGTCTTCCGGGTGAAAGCGCTCTCGGAGGACGAACCGGCGGTGGTGCTCAGCGAGGACCGCGAGGTCGGACCGGCCACCTGGCTCGGCCCGCTCCAGGGCGGCGGCGCGGTGGTCGAACGCGTCTCGGCGGACGGCCCGCACGTGGTGACCCTGCAAGATGTCCGGCCGGACGGCTCCGACCCCCGTGACCTCAACCGGACCGTGCTCAAGGAGGACCCGGCGGCCGACACCGAGACGGATCCGGCGAAGGACCCGCTGTTCCGGCCCGCCGCCGGGTTCGACCCGTGGACCGAGCGGCAGAGCTACACACCCGACGGCCGCCGGATCGTGGTGACCCGCTTCGAGGACGCGGCGGCCGGGCCGGACCTGCCGGCCGGCCGGATCGAACGGATCTGGATCGCGGACGCCGACGGCTCCGACCCGACCGCGCTCCCGCTGGGAGGCCGCGGCCCCAGGGACTGGGACACCGATCCGACGTTCTCCCCGGACGGCCGGTTCCTGGCCTTCACCCGGACCTCCCCCGGCGGGGTGGGCGGCGCCTCCGGTCCCGGACGGATCCTGATCGCTGACGCCGCCACGGGCGCGGTCCGCGGCGTGATCGCCGCGCCCGAGGGGCAGCTCCAGGGCGCGGACGCCCAGCCCACCTGGTCCTCCGACGGCTCCACCCTGGCGTTCACCCGCAACCAGGTGATCAACGGCGGCGGGGGCAACAAGCACGTGTGGACCGTGCCCGTGGACCATCTGGACCGCCAGCGCGACCTGAGCGCCGCCCACTGCCCCGGCGCCTGCGAGGTCGTCGACGACAGCCCGGCCTTCTCCCCGGACGGCGCCACCATCGCCCTCAACCGCAAGAACGGCGCCGGCCGGGTCGACGAGCGCAACGGGCTCCTGCTGGTCGCCGCGGCGGGCGACGGCTGCCGGGTGCTGCTGCCCGACACGGCCCGCGACCGGCCGGGGGCCTGCGGCCGGGAACTGCCCGACACCACGGCCACCGGGCCCTTCCAGCCCCGCGACGCCGCCTGGACCTCCGACGGCAGGCGGCTGGTGATCAGCTCCCGGGCCGCCCTGGCCGCCAACAGCCCGGAGAAGCTGTCCCTGGTGGACGCGGTCTCCGGGGCCCGCACCCCGCTCACCGCGGGGCTGCCGGGCCGTCAGAAGGAGCCGGGCGTCCAGCAGTCCGTGGACCTCGCGGTCCAGGCACCCGAGGCGGCCGCCCCGCTCACCGTGGGCGACTCCGGGACCGTCCGGGTGGACGTCGTCAACCACGGGCCGGCCGCCTCGCCCGGGACCACGCTGACCGTGGCGCCCCCGGCCGGGGTCACCGTCACGGGCCTCGCCGCGCCCGGCGCCACCTGTGACGCGGCGGCGCTGGTCTGCGCCCTGGGTGTGCTGCGCCCGGGCGCCACCGTGCCGGTCACGGTCACCGTCACCGGGGTCGAGCCCGGTGACCAGCCCCTGGACTGGTCGGTCACCGGTGCCGTCCTCGACCCCCGTCCCAGCGACAACACCGGCCGGACCGTGGTGCCGGTGCGCCCGGCGCCCGCCCCGCCGACACCGAGTCCGACCCCGACGCCCTCACCGACCCCGACGACGGATCCGCCGTCGACCCCGGCCCCACCGCCCGCCCCGGCACCCGCCCCCGCTCCGCCGCCGGCCCCGTCACCGACCGGCACGCCCCCGCCACTGCCGCCCGCGCCGCCGGCCGGCCCCGGGCTGAGCCTCACGGCGCAGCCGAACCCCGGCTACGTGGGCGGTCGCGTGGTCCTCACCTACACCGTCGGCAACGGCCGCGAAGGGCTGGCGACCGGTCTGCGGCTCCGCGTGGGCCTGCCCGAGGGCGTGCCCCACGACGGGCCGCCGCCGGGCTGCGACCGGACGTGGGTGTGCGCGCTGCCCGACCTCGCCCCGGGCGTCCGGGCCGTCGTCCAGGTCGTCCTCAGCCCCGACCGGGCCCTCACCGGCCTGGCGACCGGCACCCTGACCACCACCGGCACGGACGCCGACCCCAAGGACAACGAAGCCCGCCGGCCGCTGCGGATCCTCCAGCCGCGGATCGTCGCGGTCCCGCCGATCGGCAAGCCCGGTTTCGTCACGTCGGTCCGCGGTGAGGACTTCCCGCCCGGCGCGCCGGTGCGGTTCACCTGGCAGCCGGGCATCACGGCCGCGGCGGCGCCGACCGTCCCCGGGCCGGACGGGCGGTTCATCGGCCAGTTGCTGATCCTCGCCAAGGATCGGACCGGCCCCCGGGTGATCACCGCGAGCGGCCCCGGCTTCTCCCCGGTGCGGACCGACTTCCTGGTGGTCAGCGGCACGGTCCAGCCGCCCAACGAGATGATCCGCCGATGATCCACGAGGTCGACGAGGGGCTGCGCCGGCTGCTCGCGGAGTCCGGTCTGGACGCGTCGGGCGTCGACGTGGTGTTCGACGCGCCGACCCGCGACTGGGCGGCCCGCCGCAGCGCCCCGACGGTGTGCGTGTTCCTGTACGACGTCCGCGAGGACCACACCCGGCGCGCCAGCGGCGCGGGCGAGGTGTACGACGCGGACGGCTTCCTCGCCGCGCGCCGCGCCCCGGCCCGCTGGTTCGAGCTGACGTACCTGGTCACCGCGTGGGCGAGCCGGCCGCAGGACGAGCACCGGCTGCTCTCCCAGGTGCTGAGGTGCCTGGTGTCCACCGACGCGCTGCCGCCGCGCCTGCTCACCGGCTCGCTCGCCGAACTCGGCCTCATCGTGGGCCTGGACGGCGGCGGCACCGGGCTCGAAGCGCCCGCCGCCTCCGACGTCTGGTCGGCGCTGGGCGGCGAGCTGAAGCCGTCGCTGGGGCTGCGGGTGCGGGCCCCGCTGGCCGGAGCCACCACCGCCGTCGCCCCACCGGTCACCGAGGGGCTCGTGGTGCGCGCCGCCGCCCGGACCGGACCGGAGGAGGCGGGCGGCGCGCGGCGGCTGCGCTACACGGAGGTGGCCGAGCCCGGCCCGGAGGGCTTCGGCGGCTCCCGGGAGCGGGGGCCGGCCCCCGCCCGCCGCCGACGCGGGGAGCGGCAGCCGTGACGCGGACCCTGGAACCCCTCGCCACGACGACGACCCCGTACCTGTGGACGCGCCTGCGGGTCGTCGAGGAGCGGGTGCGCGAGGCCGTCGCGATCCGGCGCGCGCTCGATCCCGATCCGGACGATCCGTACCGCGGCCAGTTCCTCACCCCCGAAGCGGTCGCCCGCCTCCTGGACGAGGGGCAGCGGCCCGCTCCGCCCGCCCTGCCCGGTCCGGACGCGCCGCCGCCCGGCTCGCCGCTGGCCGTGCTCGCCGCCCGCTTCGCCCTGGCCCCCCTGGACCTGGACCTGCTGCTGGTGGCCCTGGCCCCGGACCTGGACACCCGCTTCGAGCGGCTCTACGGCTACCTCAACGACGACCTGACGCGCCGCCGGCCGACCGTCGGGCTCGCCCTCGACCTGTGCGGGCAGCGCGGGGTGGCGGCGGCCCGGTTCCGGCTGGCGCCCTCCGCGCCGCTCGTCGCGGGCGGTCTGCTGGAGGTCACCGAGCCCGAACGGCCGCCGCTGTCCCGGGTGCTGACCGTCCCGGACCGGGTCACCGCCCACCTGCTGGGCGACACCGCGCCCGACCAGCCGCTGACCGGTGTGCTCGGCCGTCCGGCCGCCGATCCGGCCGTCGACCCGGCCGAGCTGCGCCGGGCCGCCGCCGCGGCCGGGTCCGGCACCGGCCACGTCCACCTGCGCGGCCGGGGCGGCGATCCCGAGGGGTTGGCCGTCGCCGCGCTGCACGCGGGCGGGCCGCCGCCGCTGGCCCTCGACCCGGGGGCCCTGACCGACGACCCCCGGGCCGTGCCGGGACTCGCCCGGTCCGTCGCCCGCGAGGCCCGGCTGCTGGGCGCGGGCGTCCTGCTGGGGCCGCTGGAGGAGCTGCCCGACCGGCCCGACGAACGGGCCCGGGTGCTGCGCACGCTGTGCGACGCCCTGCGCGGCATCCCCTTCCTGACCTACGGGACCGGCGGCTGGGAACCCGCCTGGGCGGCCGACACCCCCGTCACCCTGACGGTGGCGGCCCCCGCCCCCGACCGGCAGGTCGCGCGCTGGCGGCACGCGCTGGAGCGGGCCGGCGAGGAGCACGGCGCGGGAGGCGGCGCCGGGGTCGGCGAGGACGCCGGGGCGCTCGCCCGGTCCGTCGCCGCGCACCGCCTGGACGCCGGGCAGCTGCGGCGGGCCGCCGGCACCGCGGCGCGCACGGCCGCGCTCGACGGCCGGCCGGTCTCCCCCGACGACCTGCGCGCCGCCGTCCGGGCCCAGAACGGCGCGGGGCTCGCCCGCCTCGCCCGCCGGGTCGAACCCGCGGTGGGCTGGGACGACCTGGTGCTCCCCCCGCCCACCCACCGCAGTCTGCGGGAGCTCGCGGTGCGCGCCCGCCACCGCGAACAGGTGCTCGGGCAGTGGGGCATGCGGCCCGGTGGCGGGCGCGGGCGCGGGGTGATCGCGCTGTTCGCGGGGTCGTCCGGTACCGGCAAGACGATGTCGGCCGAGGTGGTGGCGGCCGACCTGGGCATGGACCTGTACGTGGTGGACCTCTCCACGGTGGTCGACAAGTACGTGGGCGAGACCGAGAAGAACCTGGAGCGGATCTTCACCGAGGCCTCGGCCGTCAACGCGGTGCTGCTGTTCGACGAGGCGGACGCGATCTTCGGCAAGCGTTCGGACGTCAAGGACGCCCACGACCGGCACGCCAACATGGAGTCGGCGTACCTGCTCCAGCGGATGGAGTCCTTCGACGGCATCGCCGTCCTGACCACCAACCTGCGCGCCAACCTGGACGAGGCCTTCACCCGCCGCCTGGACGTGATCGCGGACTTCCCGGTGCCCGACGCCGCCCAGCGCCTCGCCCTGTGGGACCGCTGCCTGGGCGACCGGGTGCCCCGGGGCGACGACCTCGACCTCGACTTCTGCGCGGACCGGTTCGATCTGGCGGGCGGCTCCATCCGGGCCTGCGTGGTGACCGCCGCCTACCTCGCCGCCGAGGCGGGCGGACCGCTGACGATGGCCCAGGCGGTGACGGCGGTCGCGCAGGAGTACCGCAAGCTCGGCCGGCTGGTGCTGGAGGGCGAGTTCGGACCGTACGTGGCCCAGGTCACGCGGGTCTGAGCCGGGGCGGTCGGCGGGCCCTCGCGGCGGCCGGGGAGGGCAGCGCCCTTGCCCCCGGGCAGGTCCGCCGGTCCCTCCCGCCGGCACCGGCCGCCGGAAAGGCTGGGGGCGGGGCGCGGCGGCGCGCGACGCGGTCCGTCGACCGCGTTCCGCCGACCACCGGGCGCCGACCACCGGGCGCCGCCCGCAGGACCGGGCCGGCGACACCGCGAAGACCGTCCACCGACGAACGTCCACCGAAGACCGGTGACACGAAGGAGCGAGCATGCCGACGTACCTCACCCCGGGGGTCTACGTGGAGGAGGTGCAGTCCGGTGCCCGCCCGATCGAAGGGGTCGGCACCGCCGTCGCCGCGTTCGTCGGGTTCGCCCGGAGCGGCCCGTTCCACGAGCCGACGCTCGTCACCGGCTGGGACCAGTACACCCAGCGCTTCGGCGGGTTCACCGAGGACGCCTACCTGCCCCACGCGGTCTACGGGTACTTCGCCAACGGCGGCGGCGCCGCGTACGTCGTCCGGGTCGGCGGCTCCGACCTGGACAGCTCCGCGCCGGCCGCCGCCGCGGGCCCCGAGCAGCGCGCCGCGCGACCCGTCGAGTTCGGCGGGTTCCTGCTCGCGGCCCGGCCGGGCGTCACCGGCGTCTCGGTGGAGATCGCCGACGCGGACGGCGAGAACCCGCCCGAGGACCGGTTCAGGCTGCTGGTCCACCGCGACGGGGCGGTGGCCGAGACCTTCGAGGTGTCGGCCCGTCGGAACGTCAAGGGCTACCTCGTCGCCCAGGCCCGCGGCTCGGCGCTGATCGAGGTCACCGAGCAACGCGGCACCGCCCAGAGCCGGCCCGCGAACCAGACCGCGGCCCTGCCCGACGCCCCCGCCGCCGTGCCCGCCCCGGCCGCCGGCTCCGCGGCCCGGCTCGACCCGGCCGAGTACGTCGGCGACGCGGCGGCCCGCACCGGTCTCGGCGGACTGGAGACCATCGACGAGATCACCATGGTCGCGGTGCCCGACCTGATGGGCTCCCACCAGCGCGGTGACATCGACGCCGAGGGCGTGCGCACCGTCCAGCTCGCCGTGATCTCGCACTGCGAGCAGATGGGCGACCGGGTCGCCGTCCTGGACGCCCCGCCCGGGCTCTCCGCGCAGCAGGTGCGGACCTGGCGCAACGACGAGGCGGGCTACGACTCCCGCTACGCCACCCTCTACTACCCGTGGATCCGGGTCTTCGACCCGGCCGCCGGGCGCAACACCACCGTCCCGCCGAGCGGCCACATCGCCGGCGTGTGGGCCCGCAGCGACGCCGAGCGCGGGGTGCACAAGGCCCCCGCCAACGAGGTGATCCGCGGCGCGGTCGACCTGGAACTGCGCCTGAGCAAGGGCGAGCAGGACCTGCTCAACCCGATCGGGGTGAACTGCGTCCGGACCTTCCCCGGCCGGGGCATCCGGATCTGGGGTGCCCGCACCCTCTCCTCCGACCCGGCCTGGCGCTACCTCAACGTGCGCCGCCTCTTCAACTACCTGGAGGAGTCCATCCTCCTGGGCACCCAGTGGGTGGTCTTCGAGCCGAACGACGACCGGCTCTGGTCGAGCATCCGGCGCAACGTCACCGCGTTCCTCACCGAGGAGTGGCGGGGCGGCGCCCTGTTCGGGCGGACGGCCGCCGAGGCGTTCTACGTCAAGTGCGACCGGGACAACAACCCGCAGGAATCGATCGACCAGGGCCGCGTGATCTGTGAGATCGGCGTGGCGCCGGTCAAGCCGGCCGAGTTCGTGGTGTTCCGGCTGGCGCAGTTCTCCGACAGCACCAGCCTCATCGACGAGTGACCCGCAGGTCCGGCGGTCCCGGGACCGCCGGGACGAGCAGCAAGGAAAGGTGACAGACAGTCATGGCAGAGGGCGATGCTCTTTCCACCCATATCTTCGGCGTGCAGCTCGGTGGCTACCTGGTCGAGTCGATCCAGGAGATCAGCGGCCTGACCGTCGAGGAGGAGGTCGTCGAGGTCCGGCAGGTCAGCAAGGACGGCAAGCAGATCATCCGCAAGCAGCCCGGCGCCCGCCAGGCCGGCGAGGTCACGATCACCCGGGGACTCGACAAGAGCAGCGAGTTCACCACGTGGATCAAGGAGACCCTGAACAACGGGGCCGTCGACACCGCCCGGCAGAACCTCACCATCGAGATCAAGGACTCCACGGGCGAGACCGTCCGCCGCATCCAGCTGATGAACGGCTGGGCCTCCAAATGGGAGGGCCCCTCGCTCAAGGCCGGCGAGTCCGCCGCGGCCACCGAGTCCGTGACCATCGTGTTCGAGGAGATCATCGTCGAATGAGGCGACGTACCGTGACGGCGGGCAGCCTGGAGGAGATCCTCCAGGCCACGGCGCCCGCTCCGGCCCCGGCACCGGCACCGCCGGCGGCACCCTCCGCCGGCGCTCCGGCGCGGCGCGAGGAACACGCGCTGCGCACCGAGTTCGAGTTCGAGCTGCCGCGCGGGTACGTGGACGAGGCGGGCACCCTGCACCGGCACGGCTCGATGCGCCTGGCCACCGCCCGCGACGAGCTGCGGCCCCAGATCGACCTGCGGGTCAAGGAGAACCCGGCGTACCTGAGCGTGGTCCTGCTCAGCCAGGTCATCACCCGGCTCGGCACCGTGACCGATGTGCACGCCGGGGTCGTGGAGCGGATGTACGCGACGGACGTCGCCTTCCTCCAGGACTTCTACCGGCGCGTCAACAGCGAGGGCCACACCCGCGCGGCGGTCACCTGCCCGCACTGCGAGGGCGGCTTCGAGGTCGACCTCTCCGGTGGGCGCCTGGGGGAATCGTGACGTACGCGCTCCCCCGGCTCAGGGAGGAGATCGCGTACATCGCCTACCACTTCCACTGGCAACGCGACGAGATCCTCGACCTGACCCATGACGAACGCCGGCAGTGGGTCACCGAGATCGCTCAGATCAACTCCCGGATGAACGAAGGCGGTTGAGCACATGGCCTGGCGGGACAGGGTGCGCCGGCGCGCCGTCGTGCCGGGCGCCGCGGCCGCCGCCCCGGCGGGCGCGGGCGGGGGCGCGGGCGGGGCGAGCACGGGCCAGGAGGGCGC
>NZ_JBHYYB010000111.1:0-3316 GCF_042752535.1 Kitasatospora sp. NPDC059327
GCCAGCATCCCCGACTCCGTCTCCTGACGAATGACGTGCTCGGAGACGACCGCCAACCCCAACCCCCGACAGACAGCCTGCTTGACGGTGTCCGTCCCCCACATGTCCCACTGCTCGGCCCGCTCCAGCCCCCACATCCGCAACGCGGACTCCTGGAGCCGCCGGGTGGCGGAGCCGCTCTCGCGCATCAGGAACCGCTGGTCGGCCAGGTCGGCGGGGGTCAGGGCCCGGCCGATGAGCGGCGAGCCCGGCTCCGCCACCAGCACCATGGCCTCCTCGAACATGCCCTGCGCGACGAGCTGTTCGTCGCGCGGCGTGCCGGCGCACAGGCCCAGGGCCACCTCGCCCTTCAGCAGCCAGGACTCGACCGCCTCCTCGTTGCCCACCCGGATCTGGCACGAGACCTTGGGGGCCCGCAGGGCGAACTCCGACAGGAGCAGCGGCAGCAGGTAGGTGCCCAGGGTCGTCGTGCCCGCCAGGACCAGCCGGCCGGCCCCCAGACCGCGGTACTCGGCGACGGCGAGCTCCATCTCGTCCAGAAGCTCGAAGATCCGCTGGGCGTACTCGACCACGATCTCCCCCGCCGGCGTGGGGCGGGCGCCGTGGCTGGTGCGGTGGACGAGCTGCGCGCCGAGGGAGCGTTCCAGGTTCCGGATGTGGTTCGACACCGCCGGCTGGCTGGTGAACAGCGACTTCGCCGCCCCCGAGAAGCCCTTCGACTGGATGACCTTCACGAGCACTTCCAGCTGGATCAGGGTCGCCATGCTCCGTACCTCCGCTGCGCACTGTCGATGGGCCCCGGACACCGGGGCGGGGGGTGAGGACGATCGGACGGGGAAACCGCGTCCGCCCATGGAACGCGGACTCCGGCATCTGCGCAAGGCCCGGAGGGGGGCGCGGTTCCGGGCACGGCCCCTGGGATGTTACCGGTAGCAGGACGGCAGTCAAGGCACTCGCCACATGCTCTTCACACCAAGGAAGATGTCCGCTCAGAGCGTTGATACCGGTCACATGGACGTGTTGACTGTAGGGGCCGGCCGCGAGGCGCCGTCGGCCCCTTTCCGGCTGTGCCCGACCCATCCGTTCCAGGACCGGCGCACGCCCTTTCCGCACGACTTCTCCGAGGAGCACGAGTGCCCCAGCTCTCCCCCGCAGCGACACCGACCCCGACGAGCCGGCCCGACCCCGCGGCAGCGCCGTGGGGCGCGGTGCCCAGGCTCGCGTTCGGCGGGGACTACAACCCGGACCAGTGGGACCGGGACGTGTGGCGCGAGGACGTCCGGCTGATGCGACAGGCCGGCGTCAACCTCGTGTCGCTCGGCATCTTCTCGTGGTCCTGGATCGAGCCCGACCAGGACCGCTTCGACTTCTCCGGGCTGGACGAGGTGATCGGCCTGCTCCACGAGGGCGGTGTCGCGGTCGACCTCGCCACCCCCTCCGCCTCGCCCCCTCCGTGGTTCTCCGAGGCCCACCCCGAGGCCCTGCTCGTCGACCACCTGGGCCGGCGCCTGGGCCACGGCTCCCGCCAGGGGTTCTGCCCCTCCTCGCCCGCCTACCGACAGCGCACTGCCGTCGTCGCCGAGCAGCTGGCCCGCCGCTACGGCGAGCACCCGGCCGTGGTGATGTGGCACGTCGGCAACGAGCTGGGCGGCTACAACGCGCACTGCCACTGCCCCACCACCGCCGAGGCGTTCCGGACCTGGCTGCGCGCCCGCCACGGCGACCTGGACGACCTCAACCGGGCCTGGGGAACGGCCTTCTGGAGCCAGCGCTACAGCGCGTGGTCGCAGGTCGAGGTGCCCGGCTCCACACCGGGCCGGGTCAACCCCGCCCAGCAGCTGGACTACTACCGCTTCGCCTCCGACGAGCTGCTCTCCTGCTACCGGTGGGAACGCGACATCCTCCGCCGCCACTCACCGGGGCGGCCGGTCAGCACCAACTTCATGGCCGGGACGTTCAAGTGGGTCGACTACTGCGGCTGGGGGCCGGAGGTCGACCTCGTCACCAACGACCACTACCTGGTCGCCGCCGACACCGAGGGCCACACCGGGCTCGCCTTCAGCGCCGACCTCTCGCGCGGGATCGCCGGCGGCCGGCCCTGGCTGTTGATGGAGCACTCGACCTCGGCCGTCCAGTGGCAGCCCCGGAACACCGCGAAGCGCCCCGGCGAGATGCTGCGCAACAGCCTCGCGCACATCGCCCGCGGGTCGGACGGGGCCTGCTTCTTCCAATGGCGCCAGTCCGCGTCCGGCGTGGAGAAGTGGCACTCCGCGATGGTCCCGCACGGCGGTGAGTCCAGCCGGATCTGGCGGGAGGTCGTCGAGCTGGGCGCGGCGCTGGGGCGCATCGGCGAGGTCGCGGGCTCGACCGTGGCGGGCGAGGTGGCGCTCCTGTGGGACTACGAGAACTACTGGGCCCTGGAGATGGGCGGCCGGCCGAGCGTCGACCTGGGGTACGCGGCGGAGGCCGAGGCGTGGCACCGCGAGGTCTGGCGGCAGGGCGTGGTGTGCGACGTCGTCCCGGCCACCGCGACCGCCGAGCTGCTGTCCCGGTACCGGCTGCTGCTGCTCCCCGCCCACTACCTGACCACCCCGGAGACGGCGCGGGAGCTCACCGCGTACGTGCACGGCGGCGGCCACCTGGTGATCGGCCCGTTCTCCGGACTGGTCGACCGCGACGACCGGCTCCACCCCGGGCCCTACCCGGGCGCCCTGCGGGAGTTGCTCGGGCTGACGGTCGACGAGTTCCTGCCGCTGCGGGAGAACACCACCCTGTCCCTCGACAACGGGCTGACCGGTCGGGTCTGGGCGGAGGCCGTCCACCCCGCCGACCCGGTGGGCACGGTCGGCACCGTCGTCGAGGCGCGCTTCGCCGACGGCCCTGCGGCGGGCGGGCCGGCCCTGCTGAGCCGCCGCGCGGGCGCCGGCCTGGTGCGGTACGCCGCCACCCGATTCGAGGGCCCCTCGTTGCGGGCGGTGCTCGCGGGCGCGCTGGACGGGGCGGGCGTGAGCAGCACGGTGCCGGGGGCCGGCGACGGGGTCGAGGTCGTCCGCCGCACGGCGCAGGACGGGCGCAGCTGGCTGTTCGTCCTCAACCACACCGATGACGCGGCCGAGGTGGCGTGCGACGGTGTCGAGCTGCTCTCGGACACGGCGGTCGCGGGCCGGCTATCCGTCGCGCCGGGCGGCGTCGCCGTCGTCCGGGAGCCGGGAACCCCGGACGCCGGATGACATGGTGGTGGGGGGGGCGCGGGGGGGGGCCCCCACACCCGCGGGCCGGGGGGTGACCGGGGAGGCCGGGGGGTGCGGGGCACCCC
>NZ_JBHYYB010000111.1:3326-28483 GCF_042752535.1 Kitasatospora sp. NPDC059327
TGGGTCTGCTAGGGGGCGGGGGGGGGCGGGGTGTGCGGGTGCGGTTCGGCCCCCCCCCGGGGGGTGTTGTCCGGGGGGGGGCCCCCGCCCCCCCCCCCCCCACCACACTGGAGGGGACGTCGGTCACCCGGTGGACACGTTGGCCAGCGTCCACCGCTGGTTGGCCTGGGTCCCGCAGGGCCACAGGATCAGCCGGGCGCCGTCGGCGATCGAACCGCCCTCCACGTCCAGGCACTTGCCGCTCGGCCGGGAGGCCAGACTCCGGAGCCCGGAACCGGTGTCGGCCACCGTCCAGCTCTGGGCCGGGTCAGTGCCGCAGGGCACCGCCTGGATGGGCGTCTGGTCCGCGCCGGAGCCTCCCGCCGGGGCCAGGCACTGGCCGGACCGGCGGTCGACCAGCCGCACGTCTCCGCCGCCGACCGGCGTCACGGTGAACTGCTGACCGGCCAGGACGCCCAGCGTCTGCTGGAGGGCGGGCCGGGCGGGGCTGCCGGCGTCCGGGAGCCCGACGACCTTCCCGCTCTTGGCGCTGACGAGCACCGCGGGCTTGCCGACCGCCGCGCCGCACCCGGCGAGGGTGCACCCGGGGACCCAGGCGGCCTGCCCCACCTCGTACGCGCCCTGGTCGGGGGCCGCGCCCGTGTGGCCGTCGGTGACCCCGGGCACCGGCACACCCGCGTCGACGGCCGGCGAGGAGGGCGCGAGGGTGAAGTCGCCGTTGGCGGCGGCGCGGTACAGCGGGTCGGGCAGGCCGCCGTCCTTGCTCCGGGTGGTGATCAGGTTGTTGGTCTGGTTGGGGGTGCCGCCCGGGATGTGCTCGTACGGCCTCCCGTCGGGGTGCTTTCCGTCGAGGATGTTGTTCCGCAGGACGGTGTTGGCCACGTGGGCCGGGTTGGCGTAGTACTGGAAGATCGTGGACGCCCCGGCGGACACGATGGTGTTGGCGGTGAAGGTGCCCGTCAGGTACGGCAGGTCCTTGCCCGAGTCGACGAAACCGCCGAAGGAGACACCCGTGCCGCCGCGCAGGTTCCACATGACGTTGTGGTCGACGTTCAGGTCGTAGCTGCCGTTGTCGAAGTGGAGCCCGTTGCCGATCTGGGCCGGGTCGTGGATCCAGTTGTGGTCGACCCTGGTGCCGGTGTAGGCCGTGTTGCAGCAGGTGTACACGGCGCCCAGGTCATAGTTGATCTTCGCGTAGTCGGTCATCTCGTTGTACGCGATGCGGATGTTGCGGTACCCGTCGTTGGGGTAGGCGTTGGTGTTCATGTTGATCACGTCCCGCCCCGTGCTCCGCATGGTGTTGTGCGAGATCGTGACGTCCCGGCTGCCCACCTCCAGCGCCACCGCCGCGGTGTAGGTGCCCCCGTAGGCCACGTCCCGGATCAGGTTGTTCGTCACGACGTGACCGCTGCCCTTGACCGAGATGCCGTTGCCCATCGAGAAGCGCAGCACGCTGTTGCGGATCGTGTTCCCGGTGCCGTGCAGCAGGATGCCGCTGTCGGAGTGGTGGTTGGCGTCGTAGATCCCGGCGTAGGGCAGGGTGCTGTCGAACTGGGTGGTCTGCCAGGTGGAGGTGTACTCGGCGGTGATGCCGTCGAGGACGTTCTGGGTGCTCCCGTCGTCGGTCGTCACCGAGGTGGCGTGCAGCCCGATGCCCTGGACGGTGATGTGGCTGCGCCCGTTCAGGTCGAAGCCGTAGTTGCGGCGCTTGGCCGTCACGCCCTCGGGCACGGTGCCGCCGGGGGCCCACAGGTAGAGCTGCTGCCCGGCCGGGTCGTAGTACCAGGCGTTCGGGCCCCGCAGCAGGGACTTCTTGCCGACCAGGCGGAACTTCGAGGAGTTGCCCCCCGGCTCGACGTGCATGTCGCTCGCCGGGAAGCTCAGGTTGAGCACCTTGTTGGTACCGTCCAGCGTGCCGCTCGTGACGGTCGCCGAGTTCGCCACCCAGGATCCCGCCAGGTAGACCGTCGCCCCGGTCATGTCGCCCAGCGCCGCGAACTGGTCGTAGGTCAGCGTGCCCGTCAGGGTGGTGGTGCAGGGTGGCACGGAACAGGTCTCGGGGGATCCGGAACGGGTGGTCCGCAGCCCCTGGGTGATGAAGGACTCCTGCCACGGGTCGCTGGCGGCCGCCGGGTACGCGGCCTCGGGTACCAGGGCCCCGCCCGCGAAGACCTGGTTGGCCCAGAGGTCCGCGTTGGACGGGTACTTGGTGGAACCGTACGGGGCGGCCGGGGTGCCGGCGAGCTTCACCGGCGCCTTGTAGATCTGCCCGGTGTCGCGGACCCAGCCGGTGACCGGATCGGTCCCGTCCACGGTCACCCGGGCCCCGGGGGCCGCCGCGAACGTGACGGGCGCGCCCGGCCTGCCGGAGGCCTTCGGGGTGACCGTCTCGCGGTACGTCCCCGCCTGGATCAGGCAGGTGTCACCGGCCACCGCGAGGTCGGCGCACCGCTGGATGGTCCGGAACGGCGCCGCCGCGGTGCCGGGCGCGGTGTCGTCGCCCGTCGTCCGGACGTGGTAGACGGTGGGTGTCGCGGCGGCGGCCTGGGTCGGTGCCAGACCGGCCGCCGCGACCAGCAGCGTGATCAGGGCGGACGCCGCCCGGGCGACCGGGCGCGGACGCCGCGTCGCGGTCCTGCGCAGGGCTGTTGACGGGGATTTCATCGTGAACTCCTCACGGCTCAGGGGTGGGGGTGGTGAGGGGGTGGGGGTAGGTGGGGTGGGGGGCGCTCAGCCCTTCTCGGACCCGGCCAACTGCGCCGAGGTGAGGTGGCGTTGGGCGAGGAGGAACATGAGCAGGATGGGCAGCACGGACAGGACGCCCGCCAGCGCCGCCTCGGGCAGCCCGATGTCGACGTTGGAGAAGTTGGGGTTTCCCGAGACGATGTTCTCCATCGGCAGGACGCTCAGGCCCAGCGGCAGGGGGTAGTCCTCGGTGTCGCCGAGCATCAGGTAGGGCAGCATGAAGTTCGTCCAGGCCGAGACGAAGCCGAAGAAGGCGATCAGCGCGACCAGCGGTCGAGCCAGCGGCAGCGCGATGGCGAGGAAGATCCTCACCTCGGAGGCGCCGTCCACCCGGGCCGCCTCCAGCAGCGAGTCCGGCAGACTGCTGGAGAAGAAGGTGTAGGCCAGGTACACCCCCCACGGGTAGAACGCCAGGGGCAGGATCACCGACAGCGCCGTCCCGGTGAGGTCGACCGCGGCGAGCTCCACGTACAGCGGCAGGACGGTGGCGGTGGTCGGCACGATCATGGCGATCAGGGTCGAGATCAGCAGTGCCTTGCGGCCCACGAACAGGAACTTCGCCATCCCGTACCCGGCCGTGACGCAGAGCACCAGGCTCAGCGCCACGCCGGCCGACGAGTACAGCAGCGAGTTGCCGATCCAGCGCAGGATGATGCCGTCGTTGAAGGCGAACAGGTTGTCCCAGGCCCGCCCGACGTTCGCCGGCGAGCCGACCGCGAAGGGGAATCCGCCGCGGATGGACTCCTCGGTCTTGGTCGGGGCCAGGACGATCCAGACGATCGGCGCGAGGAAGAGCACCGCGGCCGCGAGCAGGAGCGCGTCGCGGGTCCAGGCGCCGGCCCGTTCGCGCGCCCGGCGCCGCCTCGGGGGTATCAGGGTCATGGAACTACCTCCGGGCGTCGGTCTCGTAGAACTTGGTGCGGTAGATGACCAGCAGCGCCGCGCCCAGACCGACGACCAGCAGCAGGACGGACAGCACGGACGCCCGGCCGAAGGAGAGTTCACCGCTGGCGTAGACGTAGGCGAGCTGGTTGGGCGACCAGGTGGCGCTGATGACGCCCTTGGACACCAGCGCCAGCATCTGCGGCTCGACGAACAGCTGGGTGCCCCCGGCGAAGCTGGTGATGAGGATGAACGCGAGGTACTTGCGGACGATCGGCAGCTTGATGTGGACGGCCTGCTGCCAGCCGTTGGCGCCGTCCATCCTGGCCGCCTCGATCACCTCGTCCGGGATGGACTGCAGCGCCCCGTAGAGGATCACGATCCAGCCGCCGGCGCCCGCCTCGACGGCGACCACCGACAGGATCACCGGGAGCCACGGCCCTCCCAGCAGCTCCGCGCTGGAGTCGAAGCCCAGCGCCCGGAGCAGCGGCGCCGCCGGGCTGTACTGCGGGCTGATCATGAAGATCCACATCATCGCCGCCGCCGACCCCGTCACCGCGCCCGGCAGGTAGTAGGCCAGGCGCATCACCCCCGCGAAGCGCCCCTTGCGGGCGTGCAGCAGGAGACTGAGCGAGACGATCGTCAGCAGCAGCAGCGGGAGCCAGATCGCGAGGTAGAGCGCGATGTGCTCGACGGCCGGCCCGAGCCGGTAGTCGGACGCGACCCTGGTCCAGTTGTCGGTGCCCGTGCGTTCCCCGCCGTAGGGGTCGGAGACCACGAAGGTGGTCCACAGGCCGTATCCCACCGGGACGAGGCCGAAGGCGAGGAGGAACAGCAGGTACGGCGCGACGAACAGCGGCCCCACCCACCGGCCCCGGCGCCCGGCCCGGACGGTGCGACTCACCGGGAGACCTTGTAACCGGCGTTCTCGGCGGCCTGCACCAGCTGCTTCTGCCACACCGTCAGCGCGCCCGACAGATCGCCCTTCTTGGCCGCCGTGGCCACGAAGGTCTGCGCGTAGGAGTCGGCGAACTGCCCCTCGAAGCGGATGTAGTCGTAGTTCTCGGCGATCTTGCCGACCGCGTCGAGCATCGCCGGGCAGGGGTCGGCGGCGTAGAAGGCGTCGGCCGCGCGGGCCGCGCACCACGTGCGCGCCGCCGGCGTGTAGGCGGGCAGGGCGGACGCGGCCACGATGCCGTCCGCGGCGTCACTGGTGGTCAGCCAGGTGGCGATCTCGGCGGCGCCCTTGAGGTTGCGGCTGTGCCGGGACACCACCCAGAGCCCGCCGCCCATGGCGCCCGTGGTCACCGCGCCGTCGCCGGTCCAGGCCGGGACGGAGTGCGCGGCCAGCTGCCCGCCGGGGGTCTTGTAGGCACCCTTGAAGCCGTACTCGCCGAACCAGCCGGCCGCCGGGTACATCAGGATCGCGTTCTTCTTGCCGACCTCCTCGGTGAACGTCGGGTCCCAGGGGCTGGTGGCGGTCACCGTCCCGTTCTCGACCAGGGGCTGGAGGAGTTCCGCGACCCGGGTGCACCGCCGGTCGGTGAGGTCGATCTTGATGTCGGTGGGCCCCGTGGTCTCACGGTCGGGGCATCCCGATCCCCCGAAGAACGCGCCGTAGCCGGAGACGTCGTTGATGCCGCCGATCAGGTAGCCCGGGTGCTCCTTGCCCAGCCTGATGCCGAGCTCCTGGTACTCGGCCCAGGTCTTGGGCACGCTGTAGCCGAACTGCTTCATCAGCGTCTCGTTGGTCCAGAGCACCACGGGCGCGGCGTCGTTGGCGAGGCAGAAGAGCTTTCCCTCGTAGGTGCAGCCTTCCAACGTCCCCTTGGCGAACTGCTGACGGGTCTGCTCCGGCACGAGGTCGTCGAGCGGCTGGGCGAAGCGCAGCGGGGCGGCCGCCAGCGCCGAGACGTCCGACGGGGAGCCCAGGAACACGACGTCGGGCCACCCCTTGCCGGCCCGGTCGGCGAGGGCGATCTTCTGCGCGACCTCACCGGGCTTGTAGCTGGTGAGCACCACCTTGACCCGCGCCTGCGGGTGGGCTCTGACGTACGCCTCCACGGCCGGCTGGCGGGTGTCGTCCGTCCAGACGGTCAGGGTGGCGTCCGCGTTGTCGGTGCCACCGCCACCGCCACCGCTGGAACACCCTGCGAGGGCGACCAGCGCTGTCACGGCGGCGAGCACACGGGCACGTCGTGCCTTCTGATGCGGACGGTTCGCGAACATGGGACTGTTCCTCTCTGAGCTGCCCGGCCCACCTCCCGCGGCGACAGCTCCCTGTGATCGGGGCTGGTCGTCCGTGATGCCGGGAGAATGCGCCAGGGGGGGCACCGGGGCACGGCGGGCCACCCCGGGGGTGGCCACCAAAGGCCGAAAATGCGACGGTGGGCCGAGTGTTACCGGGAACATTTTCACTGTCAACACTTTGCGCAGAACCCGCGGACCACCGCGCCGCACTGACAACCCTCGTGCCGTCCAAGGCCCTTCGGGGCAGCACCCGCGCACGTACGGCCGCCGTCCGGGGCCGGTCACCGTGGCACCGGCCGCCCGGACGGAGAGCGGCCCGCCCCACCGGACGGCCACAGGCAACCCGGCCGCTGCCCCGGTAGGGTTGACGTGGTCATTGGTACCGGTAACATCCTGGCCCATGCCGGCAGGGTCGCTCCGGCACGCACGGATGAGGAGTACGCCATGGGGGAGACCGAACCGACCGACACCGACCAGCACGGTGGCGCCGCCGTGATGCGCGACGTCGCCCGGATGGCGGGAGTGTCGAAGCAGACCGTCTCACGCGTGCTCAACGGCAGTCCGGCCGTGCGCCCGGAAACCAGGACCCGCGTGCTCGCCGCCGTGGCCGAGCTGGGCTACCTCCCGAACCAGGCCGCTCGCGCGCTCACCACCGGCGAGTCCCGCACCATCGGCGTGATCGCCTACGACGTGGCCGACTTCGGCCCCGCGAACGTGGTCCAGGGCATCGCCCTCGCCGCGCAGGAGACCGGATACATGGTGAGCGTCGCGCCGATGCGCTCCCTGGGGGCCCTGCCGGTCCGGGAAGCGGCGAACCGGCTGCTGGAACGCTCCGTCGACGGCCTGATCACCATCGCCCCGCACCGCGACATCGCGGAAGCACTGCTCGACCTCCCCCGCAAGGTGCCGGTGGTCGCCGTCGACGCGTCGCTCGATCCGCGCGTGCCGGTCATCGCGGCGGAGCAGCTCGAAGGCTCACGGCGCGCGACCGAGCAGTTGCTGCACCTCGGGCACCGGACCGTCCACCACCTCGCCGGCCCGCGCGGCTGGATCGCCTCCGGACTGCGACGCGACGGGTGGCTCGCGGCCCTGGTCGCGGCGGGCGCGCCGGTCCCCGAACCGCTGGTCGGCGACTGGACGGCGGCGTCCGGCTACGAGCTGGGCCGGGTCCTGGCCACCGACCCGGAGGTCACCGCGGTGCACGCGGCGAACGACCAGATGGCCGTCGGCCTGCTGCGCGCCCTCTACGAGTCCGGCCGCCGGGTGCCGGAGCACGTGAGCGTGATCGGCTTCGACGACGTCCCCGAGGCCGCCTACACCATTCCCCCGCTGTCCACCGTGCGGGTCAACTTCGCCGACATCGGACGGCGGTGCATCAGCGTCCTGGTCGAGCAGCTCCGCGGCGGCGCGACGGGGCGACCGCTGCGCCCCTGGCTCCTCCCCACCGAACTGGTGGTCCGGGCCAGCACGGGGCGGCCCCCCGCCGCCCAGGACGGCCCGTAGCGGGCGAACGGCCCGGCCTCTGCCCGGGCCGTTCGGCGCGGTTCCGCGCCTCCGCGATTGATGGGATGTCTATCGGATCGGCCGGTCCGATCAACAGAAGGGAGGCCGGAGCACCTCCCATATCCCCAGGTCAAGCACGGACTCTAGACACGAGTCGAGAACCTCGTCTATACATACATCCCATTACTTGATGAAGATGGCGGGATCGTCACCACGCGTGCGCCGCCGCCGGTCGTCCAGCGGATCAGTGCGAGGAAGACTCCATGCGACCCAGGTCCACACCCGGCTCCGGCGCGTTGCCGCCCTCGCGGCCCCGGCGCCGGTCCCTGCCCGCGGAGCGCCGTCGACCCGATCGACGGCCGGGACCGCACCGAGGCGTTCGACACCCGCGTGAGGGCCGAGCCCTCGGGAGCCAGGGTTCTCCGCCGGGGCCACCCGCCCGGACGGCACCGGTGCGGCGCGGACGCCCCACGGCGAGCTGACGTCCGGCCCGGGACGCCGAGGCCGTCTCGACGCACGTCGGCGGACCACCGGTCTCCCCCCAGCGAAAGGAAGTCCGACACCCCATGAACACCTCTCTCGCCGTCCGGTACGTCGGTGCGCGAACCCTCGCCACCGGGTACTGGCGCCCGTCGCCGCCCGGCCCCGGCGAGGTCGAGGTCGCTCCGGCCTACGTCGGCATCTGCGGCACCGACCTGCACATCCTCCACGGCGACATGGACGCCAGGCTCACCACCCCGACCGTCCCCGGCCACGAGATGTCGGGCCTGGTCCTGAGCGTGGGACCGGACGTCGAGGGCTGGCGGCCGGGCGACGCGGTCACCGTGATGCCGCTGCGCTGGGACGGCACCTGCCCGGCCTGCCTCGCCGGGAACCACCACGTCTGCCACCACCTCGACTTCCTCGGCATCGACTCCCCCGGGGCCATGCAGCAGCGCTGGAACGTCCCCGCGGCCGCGCTCGTCCGCCTGCCCGACGACCTCCCCCTGGACCGCGCCGCGCTCGTCGAACCCACCGCCGTGGCCGTCCACGACGTGGCACGCGCCGGCGTACGGAAGGACGAGCGCGTCGTGGTGGTCGGGGGCGGACCGGTCGGCACGCTCATCGCCCTGGTCGCGCGGTTCAACGGCGCCGACGTCCGGCTCCTCGAACCGGGCGACCATCGACGCCGGATCGCCGGTGACCTCGGACTGACCGCCTGGGACCCCGGCACCGACGACATCCCCCGTCTCATGGACCAATGGACCGGCGAGGCGGGCGCCGACGTCGCCTTCGAGGTGTCCGGCGCGGCCGCCGGGGTCGACAGCGCCGTCGCCGCCCTCGGCGTCCGGGGCCGGCTGTGCCTGGTCGCCATCCACGCCCGGCCCCGCGAGGTCGACCTGCACCGCTTCTTCTGGCGCGAACTCACGCTGATCGGAGCGCGGTTGTACACCCGCGACGACTTCGAGAAGGCCGTGGCGCTGATCGCCGACGGCACCGTCCCGGCCTACCGGCTGATCAGCGCGGTGGTGCCGCTCGCCGAGGCGTCCGCCGCCTTCGAGGCGCTGGAGAACGGCGCCTCCGTGATGAAGGTCCTCCTCGACTGCGACACCGAGTCCCGGGGAGAGTCCGCGTGACCACGCCCACCGCCTCCGACCCGTCCGGAGGCCTGCCCGATGGACCGCACACCCAGGAGGAGACCATGCGGCACCGGACGATCCTCGGCACGTCGGTCGCGCTGACCGAGCTCGGCTTCGGCGCCTCCGTCATCGGCAACCTCGGCCGGCCCACACCGGACAGCGAGGCCCAGGCGGCCGTCGACACCGCGTGGGCGGCCGGCATCCGCTACTTCGACACCGCGCCGCACTACGGCCTCGGGCTGTCCGAGCGCCGGCTGGGCACCGCGCTCGCCCGCCGGCCCCGGGACACCTACGTCGTCTCCTCCAAGGTCGGCCGGCTGCTCGTCCCCAACCCACGGCCCCAGGGGCGTGACCCCGAGGGCTTCGCCGTCCCGGACGACCACGTCAGGCGCTGGGACTTCAGCCGCGACGGTGTCCTGCGCTCCATCGAGGACACCCTCACCCGCACCGGGCTGGACCGCCTCGACATCGTCTACGTGCACGACCCGGACGAGCACTGGCAGCAGGCCGCCGCCGAGGCGATTCCCGCCCTCGCCGAGCTGCGCGACCAGGGCGTGGTCGGCGCGATCGGCGCCGGAATGAACCAGTCGACCATGCTCGCCCGCTTCCTGCGCGAGACCGCCGCCGACGTCGTGATGCTGGCCGGCCGCTACACCCTGCTCGACCAGGGCGCGCTGGACGACGTACTGCCCACCGCGATCGAACTGGGCAAGTCCGTGGTCGCCGTGGGCGTGTTCAACTCGGGCCTGCTCTCGCGCGAACGCCCCACGACGAACCTCACCTACGACTACCAACCGGCCGCGCCCGAACTGCTCGCCCGGGCCGAGGCGATCGCGGACGTCTGCGAAGCGTTCGGCACCACGCTGCCCGCCGCCGCCGTCGCGTTCCCGCTCCACCACCCCGCCGTCGTCAACGTCACCCTGGGCATGCGCACCCCCGGACAGGTCGTCCGCAACACCACGCTGCACGACCGGCCGGTCCCCGACGGGCTGTGGGAGGAACTGCGGGCCCGACGCCTGATCAGGCTCGACGCCCCGACGGGGTAACGGCCGCTCCCGCGAGGGACGTCGGCGTCGTCCGGGCCCCGCCGACACGGCGGGGCCCGGACCCGCTCAGTCCGCCAGCATGTGCTCGCGCAGCCACCGTTCGGTGGTGGTGACGTGCATCAGCGCGGCGGCCTGCGCCAGTGCGGCGTCCCTGCCGCACAGGGCGTCGAAGATCGCCTCGTGTTCCCGCACCGTACGGTCGGCGACGTTGTCGTCGACCATGCCCCGCCAGATCCGGGCCCGCAGGGTACGGCTGGAGATCCCGTCCAGCAGCGTCGCCAGGGTCCGGTTGCCCGTCGCCGCGATCACCTCCCGGTGGAACGCCGCGTCATGGGCGTTGAGCCGCTCGGGATCGTCGCGCGACTCGCGCATGGCGTCCAGGTGCCGCTCCACCGCGCTCAACTGCTCCGCCGAGATCCGCGCGGCCGCCACCCCGGTGGCCGTGGGCTCGAACAGTCTTCGCACTTCGATGAGTTCGAGCAGGGTGTCACTCTGCAGCAGTTCCACCGCGCTACTGAGTCCCTCCAGCAGCAGCGCGGGCTCCAGCGTGGTGACGTAGGTGCCGTCACCGCGCCGGATCTCCAACACCCTGGACACGGCCAGGGCCTTGACCGCCTCCCGCATGAGGTTGCGCGACAGCCCCAGCTCGGCGGCGAGCTGCTGCTCGGGCGGGAGCTTGGACCCCGGCTGCAGCTCCCCGGACTGGATGAGCTCCCGAATACGGGCGATCGCCATGTCGGTCAAGGACATCGACGCACACTCCAGAGGCAGGGATTCGACGGTCGGCCACCCGGGACACTACCCACCGGCGACGATCCAGCCAGGATATCAGAGAGGTCCAATCAATCAGAGGATAGGAGTATCAGAGCAGGCCGGGCTGGAGAGCAAATGCCCGATGCACCTGGCGATTTGCCGAATCCCCCACAGCGAAATCGGTCCGCCTTCACCATCGAGTGCGGCATTCATCCCATCCCTTCACCACGGTCCGCCACCGACCGACCTCGCGGAGGAACAGTGGCCGCCCCGTCCGTCACCGTCGACGGCCCGGTCTACGAGCTCCCGCAGACGTCACGGTCCCCGGCTCCTTCGAGGGCCCGACGGCTCTGCGGTCCGTACTCCGTACGGTCCCGCTCCTCTCCGCGGATACCCTCCGCGCGTTGGAAGTTCTTCAGGAACCCCGCGGTCGCGTCGTCGAAGCCGCCATTCGCGTAGGGCACGTTCAACGGTACGCAGTTCACCCGGATCAGCAGGTCCTGCATCCTCACCACCTCCGGCCCCTCATCACCGCGGTGCAGTGGGCGGACCGCCGGCGTGGGGACACTCGTGGGGGTGCTCGTGGGAGTGGCGGCGCGGGATGTCACGGACGGCGTGGGAACGGGAAGCCCACGGGACGGTGTGGGGGGCGGCACGGCGGGCGGTTCCGTGGCGCGGGACGACTCGCTCACCGTCGGCGTCGGCGTCGGGAGCGGGGGCGGTGCGGTGACGGTCGGTGACTCGGCCGCGGGTGAAGGGCTCGGAAGCGGTGTCTCCGGGGCGGTCGGCGTGCCCGGGGCGGGTGGATCCGCGACCTGGTCCTCCCCCGGCCCCCACGACAGCCCGGACACCAGCACCACCACCACCGCGCCGGCCACCGTCACCACGCCCCAGCGCCGTAGCCGCGGGGGAAGGCCTCCCACCGCCCTGCGCCGCCGCGACACCCGGCCGGGCGGCTCGGCCGGCTCCGGATCGGCGCTCCCGGCGGGCGGCGGCACGGCCGGAGTCGGCGGACCGGCCCGGTCGGGCCCGGCCGCCGTGGACTCCGGGTCGAACTGGATGAGCAGCCGCCGCCGCAGGAACCCGACGTCCCAGCAGTACACGGCCTCCAGGTCCGCCAGGACCCTGCCGCACCGGGCACACCTGGCGAGGTGCCGGGTCAGGTCGCCGGCCGCCGGCGCGTCGTTGCCGGCGCTCGCCGACAACGGGACGGCCAGATGGCGACAGCGCCGCTCCGGGACGGTCGCCACGAACAGGCGCACGTACGCGTCGCCGAGCGCCTGTCGGTCCAGGACGGAGGGGGTGTCCGACCCCGGGAGCGGGACGAGGCCCCGCCACAGCTGCGCCACCTGCGCGTCGGCGAGTGTCGCCAGCGACCGCAGCAGCGGGCTCTCCTCCTCGGCCGCGGCCAGGGCGGCCCGGTGGCCGCCGTGCGTTCCGGCCAGTTCGTCCAGCCAGGCCAGGAAGCCGGGCGAAAGGGCGTCGCGTTCTCCCCTCTCCGCGGCTCTGGCGGCGAGGTAGCGGGCCTCCCCGAGGAGCGAGACGATCCAGGACGGGCCGGGTGTCGCGCCCCGGCCGTAGGAGTCGACGGTTCTGGTCAGGGCCGCAGCCGAGAGGTCCCGAGCGTCGTCCGGGGTGGCACTCAGTCCCAGCACGCAGGCCAGGATCACGTCGCCGTAGCGACGCGTCAGTTCATCAACGGCGCTCTGTCCCAGGCTCTCCGACGGCAGTAGCGCCTGGAGCTGAGCATCGGTCAATGCTCCGACCGTGGGTGGCATGCAGATCCTGTCCGGCTGTCCCCGTGCGGATGGCCTCGCATCGCGGTGGGGCGTCGCCCAGTTCGATCGATGTCGGGTGAAAGCCGGCTGACCTGCCCCGGTCCACGGGATGTCCCCCGCACGCGAAGGACCTCCCCCGGAAGGCCGTCCTCGGCTCTCCGGGGGAGGAGTGGTGGGTGGGGCTCTCTGTCCCGCTCTGTTACCGGACCGTTACTGGGAACTCCCCGGAAGGTGCCGGAGCGGGCGGGGCGGCCCGCTCCGGCGGGTGCTCCGCGGACACCGGGGGGAGTACGTCCGCGGAGCGGGGCGACGGCACCGGGCCGGCAGGGGCTGGGGGGACAGTCCTGCCGAGGTGTCCCGGGCCTGATCGCCGTCAGGGGGTGCGGAGCGAGCCCGCGGCCCGCTCCGCGGCGGAGTCCCGCCCCGGCGTCAGCCGGTGGGGACGTTGACCTGGACCTCGGCCAGGGTCAGGTAGTTGGTACCGGCGAGCTGGATCCGGACGAACCGTCCGTCGGCGCCCACGGGGACGGTCAGCTTCCTCGGTGTGCTGCCCGAGGCATAGATCGTCCTGACCGTGGGGTCGGCCTTGATCGAGTCGAGGCTGCGCCCGGTCAGATCGGTGGGCGACACCATGACGTACAGGTCGGCGAGACGGTTGGGGCCCCCGTCCGTCCGGTTGAACACCTCGACGGACCGGATCGAACGCTGCGCGCCGAGGTCGGTCTGCCACCAGGGCTGCGGCTCCGAGGTGGTGGCGCTGAGGCTCGTCGTGGTGGAGACGCTCAGGTTGCCGTCCACCGCCAGGCCCGCCGTGTGGGGGCCGACCGCCGTCGTATTGGTGGAGGACTGCGTGGCGGGCCGGTTCAGCGCCGCGTTGACGGTGGCCTTCACCGGCGCGCCGTACTGCTTGTCGGCGAAGACGGTCCTCCACTGCTGGTCGGCGAACCACTTGTGCACGTCGGCGGTGTAGTGCTTCGTGTCGGTGAAGATCCCGAAGTTCTTCTCCGCGGCGGGCACGTTCCACGAGGTGCTTTCGATCTGCTGCTCCGTGCTGTTCCGGAGGGTGTAGAGGTAGGCACCCGGCGTCGAGGTGATCTGGTCCGCGGAGTACGTCAGCGTGGTGGCGTCCTTCGCGTCGAGCAGCTTGTAGGGGGCGGCGGCGGCGATGTTCACCAGCGCGTCCTTGGCGTGCAGCGTCGAGGTCTTGTTGTAGCCGACCGAGCGCGGACGGTAGAGGAAGAACGGGGCACCGGTGTCGCCGGTGATCGCTCGCAGCGGGTTGAAGACCTTGAGGAACGCACTCTGGACGTTGCCGACGTTCACCGTCGTCCCGTTCGACGCCTCGGCCTCCCACTGGTTCCAGTGGATGCCGATGACGCGCGGTTGCTTGCCGGCGTCCTGCAGGGCCCGCAGGCCGTTGGTGATCGTGTTCATCGCCAGCGGGAACAGGCTTTCGACGTCACTCGGGTCGCGCTCCGGCCACCACAGGGCCTTGCCCCAGATCGTGTCGTTCTGCTGGATGCCTTGGCTGCCCCAGGCGATGTGGATCACGTTGAGGTCGGGCAGCTTCGTGCCCTTGTCGATGGCGCGCTGCCAGCGCAGCGCGGTCGCCGTCGCGACGTTGTAGTTGGGGACCCCCGCCGTTCCGTGCTCCTCACCGAGGTTGTTGCCCTTGCAGGAGTACGGCGACCACTTGGCGCTCGTCGCTCCGACCACCCGGTTGTTCGTCTGGTTCAACCCTTGGACGTTCGTGAAGGACTTGCACTGCTGGAGATCGGCGGGGTCCTGGACAGACGCGCCCCACCCCTCCGCGTTGCTCTGGCCGAGGACGATCAGCACCGGCGCGTCGTTCGCGCCGTACGGGGCCTGGGCGGGTTCCGCCGCCACCGCCAGCGCGGGGAACACGGCGGCGGAACCCGCCAGCAGGGCGAGCGCGGCCACCAGCGAGGTGACCGGACGGGTGACGGGGGTGGGGGCGGTGCGTCCGGAGGGCGTCCGGAGGGCGGGTCTTCTGAACATGGGTGGATGCTCCTTACAGCGTGTCCTACGGGGTGGGACGTTCGGGCCGTTGTGTGGGGCGCAAGAGGGATGAGGGTGAGTGGCGCCTGCCGGCCTGGGGATCCGGTGGAGCCGTTACCGCCGACGGCGCGGAGAAGTCAGCGGGATTGCGGGACGGCGGACCCGGACGGCGAGGACGTGAGCGCGGCTGGTTTCACGTGCCGACGGCCGGGTACGCTTGGCGAGGGGCTGCTGCGTCGCCCGCCGGCAAAGCCGGCCGGGCCATGAGGAACCGGGCTTCTCGATGACCGTCCGCCACGGCCCCGCGGATACCGGGGACACGATCGAGGCGTCGGCCGATCGGGGGCACACCCTGACGCGGAGGTTCTCAACGAGGCGGGTGGGGCCCGGTGGTGGTGACCGGGCGTCAGTGGAGAACCCGGCCCGTGAACAAGACCGGTCGACACCCGGGATAGCATCGCCGAAGCACTCGGTGTCCGAGGTGCCGAAGCGCGATGAGGCACATGACACCCTCGGATCGGCACCACCGTCAAGGGGGGAACGACCGAGACCTCCTTGTGACCTCAGCCGATCCGCGCCCCCGCCGAGCGGGCCGGGGTCCGAATGCCCGCTCGCCCGTTCGGCGCACCGCTCGGCGCAGAATCCGACCGTTCGCCGCACACTCCGGTGCGATGGCTACCGGTGCACGCCCCCAGGAGTTGGGATTCGCCGCAGGAAAGAACTCGCCGGTGGGAAGGTCCCGACGACGATTCGGCCGCACCCGGCGAACAGGCCGCCGCCGCACCGCTGACGCGCACCGACAGAGCAGGTACCGGAGGATGAAGCCCCCGGTCCCCGGGAAGGCGAAGCCGCGGGTGGAGCTGCGCGGCCGGCGGAAGTCACCTGACGCCCCTCGCGCTCGACTTCGGCGCCGCCGCACTGCTCGGCGCCCTCACTCACCGGACTCGGCGTCCACTGACCGGGCCCAACGCTCCACCCAGAACCAACCACCGGACGCGACCCCGCAAACCGCCCCACCGCCCCACCGCCCCACCGCCCCGAACGGTGCCCGAATCGCCGGGGCGGGCGAAGCACTTCCCCTGCACTGGGAGGTTGGTGGGTCTGTCGAGCGAACTGGCTCTGTCTCGTCTCCTCCTTCAAAGAACCTCCTGTCGTAGCCATCAAACGGAGCGAGAATGACGGATCGTCAGCCTTCGGTTCGTGCGTGGATGTCCGCTGCCGGCGACCTCGCCGGTACGGTGATCGGCCGCGACCCGACCGGTGCCCGCACCGCTACGATCTCCGGCCACCGCGGACCGGCGGGTTCGGCCGCTCGTTCTGGCCGGGTGACGGTGGATGTCGGGGTCATGGGCACGACGAGCCTGATGGGAGCCGGTTGTGGACGACCTCGGTGACGGCTGGGCCTTCAGGGGCGTGCGGGGGTGCTCCTTCGTGGGGCGTGCCGTGGAGCTCAGGGAGCTGCTGGGAGCGGTGGCGCCGGCGGTGCTCGTGGTGGAGGACGTGTACTGGGCCGACGAGGCGACCCGGGAGCTGCTGCTCCTGCTGGCGCGGAACATGCCGCGGGACGTCGCGCTGGTGCTGACCTACCGGGCGGAGGACCTGCCGGGTGGCCGTCCGGTGCCGGGAGTGCCGTTCCGGCGTCCGCCGGCCACCGGCGGGGCCGAGATCGTGCTGGGCCCGCTGGGTGAGGCGGAGCTGCGGGAGATGGCTCGGGACGTGCTCGGCGGTGAACCGGCCACTGTTCTGGTGCGGACCCTGTTGGATCGCAGCGGTGGTCTGCCGCTGGTGATCGAGGAGGACCTGTTCGCCCTCGCCCGTTCACCGGGCGCGGCGGACACGGCCGCGCTGCGGGTGCCCCGCAGCCTGGGGGAGTTGCTGGCCGAACGCAGGGCGCGGCTGGGCCCGGACGCGGCGGCGCTGGTGAACGCCGTGGCCGTGCTGGCGGTCCCGGCCACGCAGTCACTGCTCGCCGCGACCGCCTGCCTGGACGACACCCGCGGCGACAACGCCTTGACGGAGGCACTCGGCGCGGTGGTGCTGCGCCAGTTGGGTCCGGACACCTATGGATTCGCCCATGCCCTCGCGCGGGAGGCGGTCTACGACGGCATTCCGGGGCCGGTGCGCAACCGCACCCACCGACGCGTCCTGGAGGTACTGCTGGCGCAGGACCCGCCGCCGCTGGTGCAGATCGCCCACCACGCCCGCGCCATGGGCGACCTGGCCGCGTGGCTGCCCCGGGCCCAGGCCGCCGCCGACCAGGCCACGGCGGTCGGCGGCCACGGCACCGCCGCCGCCCTGCTGGGCGCGATCATCGACCAGCCGGGTCTCACCCCCGAACAGCTCACCCGTGCCGCCTGGGCCCTGGGCTCCGCGGCCTCGGCCGGCACCGCGGCCGCCACCGCGATCAGGATCCTGCGCCGGGTCCTGCGGGTGACGGGGCTGCCCGATGCGGTGCGTGGCGGGATCAGGGCGAGCCTCGGGGTACTGCTGAACTACGAGGCCGGGGACCTGTCGGGCGAGGAGGAGTTGCTGACCGCCCGGTCGGAGGTCGGCGACAGCGATCCGGTCATGGCCGCCAGGCTGCTCGCCCTGCTGGGAGTGTCGGAAACAGACCGGTTCTCGCTCGCCGAGCAACGGGACATGGTCGAGCGCGGCTACGCCCTGCTGGCCGGGAACGAGGACCACCATGCCCGGTCGCTGCTCGATGTCGCCCGTTTCCTGCAGCGGTGTGCGGTGGCCGATCCCGCCGTCCCGGAGCTGCTGGCGGCGCTGCCCCGCGAGGGTGACGACGTCCAGGTGCTCCAACGCACGGCGATGATCGCCTGCGGCGGTGCCGGCCGCTCGCTCGCTGTCGGTCACGACGGGCGCGCCGCGGCCGGCATCGCCGAGACGCGGGCCATGGCACCGCACGCCCGGCTGCCCGTGCTGGAGATCTACCTGGACGCCTTCCAGGTGGAGCTCGACTGGCAGGCCGGTCGCTGGGACCACGCCCAGCGGGGCCTGACGGCCTTCCGGGAGCGCTACCCGGACAGCTCGTTCGGGTCAGGGGGGATCCTGGCCACCCTGCGGGTCTGACCGCCACCGCCCGCGGCCTCACCGCACAGGCCGGCGCCGAGTTCGGGCGAGTCCTGGACCGTGGCGGCCTGCACCTGAACGCGCTCGGCGCCGCCGCCGGCGCCGCCCGCCTCCACCTCGCCCGCAACGACCCCCAGGCTGCCTGGCGTACCCTGACCGACCCCCTCGACTTCCTCTCCTTCCTCGACCGCAAGGAGGCCTGGACCTGCGCGTGGGACCTCGTCCCCACCGCCGTCGAGACCCTCCTCGCCCTCGACCGGGAGGCCGAGGCCGCGGCCCTGGCCGCACGCCACGCCACCGGGACCGAGGGCCGGGACGCACCCGGCGCCGCCGCCGAACACCACCACTGCCAGGGCCTGCTCCTGAGAACCGGCGACCCCGACGCCGCGACGACGGCCTTCGACCTCGCGGCGGCGCTGTGGACCGACATCGGCCGCCCCTACCGGGCCGCCCTCGCCGCCGAACGCGCCGCCGCGACCCGCACCGACCTCGACGAGGCCGCCGCCCGCCTGGCCGCACCGATCGCCACCCTCGAACGCCTCGGCGCGGCCTCCGACGCCGCCCGCTGCCACCGCCTGCTGCGCGGACTCGGCCTGAAGACCGTCAACCCGCGTGGCCGGACCGGCTACGGCGACCGGCTCTCCCCGCGCGAGGAACAGATCCGCGACCTGCTCGCCTCCGGCGCCACCAACAAGGAGATCGCCAACGCTCTGTTCCTCTCCGTCCGGACCGTCGAGAACCACGCCTCCCACGTCCTGGCCAAACTCGGGACCACCCGCGCCGACCTCACCAACGAACGGGCCTGAACCGATCGTTGTCCTGAGCAGCGCCCCCGCGGCGTCCTGTCCGTGCACTCATCGCGGCCCGCCAGGTCCGCGCGGCCGCCGGGTGGCGCACGCCGAGTTCGGAGGCAGGTGGCGTGGGAGTCGAGGGCGGCGGCGGGCCTGGGTGGTGCTCCACGGGTCCGGGGTGGGATCCGGCCTCAGGAGGTGGTGGTCCGTGGCCGCGGGTGGTTCACGCGACGGCGCGCAGGGTCCAGTGGGAGGCCGGATCGGTGCCGGGAACCGCGAGCTTCAGTGGGGCGCCGTCGGTGCGCGCGCCCGCTCCGGAGAGGAGGAGGCCGCTGCCGTGGTTGGCGATGGTGCAGGCGCCCGCGCCGGCGTCGGTGATCGTCCACTGCTGGCCGTCGCCGCCGTCCCAGCCCCGCTGACGTACGGTTCCGGCGGCCGCGGTACCGGTGGCGTCGATGACCAGGCCGTTGGTGCGGTTGACGAGCCGGTAGCGGCCGGTGCCGAGCTCGATGGCGTGCCACTGCAGGTTGGTGCTGGAGCCCGCGGTCCATTGCTTGACCACGGATCCGGCGGGGACGTCGCCGCCGCCGTCGATGACCAGGCCGGTCGCGGCGTTGGCGATCCGCAGCCACGGCTCGGGCGCGAGGGTGACCCGCAGCGAGCGGATCCTGTCGTTGGCGCCGGCGGTGCGCAGGTCGGCGGTGTCGGTCGTGAAGGTCCAGGGGGTGCCGGTGAAGTGGTCGCCGGGGTAGCCGACGACGCGGTACGCGGTGGGGATGTGGAGGGAGGAGATGCTCGCGGGGCCCAGCCCGGCTGTCCGGAGCCGGGCGGCGGTGTGGTCGCCGAGTGGGAGTGTCGCGCGGGGGCCGTGGAAGTCGATGTCGCGGAAGGCCGTGATCCGGGTGGGTGGAGTGAGGGGTGGGATGGCGGCGGTGAAGGTGAGTCGCAGGGTGTAGGCCTCGGCGGCGAACGGGGCGGCCGCGGGCAGCGGGACGCGCAGGCCGTCGGCGTCCTGGGCCCATCCGGAGATCTCGACCGACTCGCCCGCGCCCGGGCCGAGCAGCCGTACGCCGGTCAGAGTGGTGAGGTCGACGCGCTTGCGGGAACAGGTGGTGACGGTCAGTCCGTCGGAGGGCCAGCCGAGGGCGGTGGCGAAGAGGACGGTGCCTGCCTTGTTCCGGGTGAAGCGGATGTCCTTGGCGGTCCCGGCGACCGGTTCGGTGAAGGCGCCGCCGCCCATCGCGGTCGGGCCCTCCCCGTAGGCGGTCCACGGACGGGTGTCGTAGACGGCCTCGCCGAAGCGGGTGAGGTGGTCGCCGATACCGAGCAGGATGTCGCGCTGCTCCTGGGGAATGGTGCCGTCGGCCGTCGGGGCGATGTTGAGGAGCATGTTGCCGCCCTTGCTGACCCGGTCGAGCAGGGCGTGGATCATCTGCGGGGTGGAGTAGTAGCCGATGCCGGTGGTGTGGCACCAGCTGGAGCTGCTGACGGAGTCGTCCGTCAGCCAGTACGGCTCGCGCAGGTCGCCCGGTCCGCCGCGTTCGAAGTCGTAGACCTCGCCGGGGCTCGGGTACTGCTCCTTGTGGGTGGAGACCACCTCCTTGCCCCAGGTCTCGGCCTGGTTGTAGTAGTAGGCGTGGAACTCCAAGCGCTTCCGCTCGTCGACCTCGTCGAGGTTGAAGTCCTGCCAGAGGATGTCGGGGCGGGCGCGGTCGACGACCTCCTTGAGCTTGTCGTACCAGAGCTGGTTGGCGGCGGTCCGGTCGAGTTGGCCGTAGAGCTTCTTCAGACCGGGGTCACTCTGGGTGGGGGTGTACTGGTAGTAGCCGGTGAAGTTGTAGGCGTGGTGCATGGCGACCAGGAGCTTCATGTCCTGGCCGCGGATCGCGTCAGTGAACAGGCGCAGCAGGTCGAGCTTGGGGCCGCGGGCGGCGGAGTTCCATTCGTTGACCCGGCTGTCCCACATCGAGTAGCCGTCGTGGTGCTCGGCGACGGGTCCGGCGAAGCGGGCGCCGGCGGCCTTGAACAGCCGCGCCCATTCCTCGGGGTCGAACCGGCCGCCCCGGGAGACGAGCCTCGGCGCGAACTGGTGGAAGGTACCGGCCTTGTCCCGACCGCCGTCGATGAAGGTGTGGTAGGGCCAGGCGGCCGGGGTTCCGAAGGTCGCGTGGTGGTGCTGGTTCGGGCCGGAGCCCGGCTGGTACATGTTTCGCGGGTACCACTCGTTGTCGTACGCGGGGACGCTGAAGGCTCCCCAGTGGAAGTATACGCCGAACTTGGCGTCCTTGAACCATTCGGGGGCCGGGGTGTGGCGGTTGACCGAGGGCCAGGTCGGCTCGTACGGCCCGCTGCCGGCAGCCCGGGCGGCGGGGACGGGCAGAAGGCCGGAGCCACTCGCGGCGGCGACGGCGCCGGCCGCGGTCAGGAACGCGCGACGGGACAGGGGCACGGGGACTCCTCCTGGGAGCGGTAGAAGGCGGGGTGGTGAGAATCCGGCGGCCGCGGAAGAGGGACAGGACGGGACCGGGCGCCCGCAAGCAGCGACGCTCGAACCACCAGCAGCGACACATGGGATGATTGTTGGAGTGAACCTGTCACCTTGTCCAGATGGCTGACACAACTTCTTCCGACCCGCACGGAGGAACTGCCTTCGCCGGCAGCAGGGGAGAGTGCGCGCACTTCACAGTCATGGGATGTATCGACCAGGTTGGCGGACGTGCCTCGGTGGTCCTGTCGGCACTGGAGGCCCGACGCGCAGACGGGCCTCCGGTGCCGCACCGGGCCGGGTCCCGCTGTTTCGATCGCCGCCATGGAATTGACGGTTCGCCAGGAACACGGGCACTGGCCGCCTTCGCTGGTCGAGGTGGCCCTGGAAGGCGGTCACTGGTCGTGGGGCGCGCCTCCCCCGAAGAGGTGCCGGCCGAGGTGTTCGACGGTGACGGCGATCGCGGCGAGCACGTGCCGCAGGTGTGCCTTGGCCGCCTGCGGTAGCGGCAGCGGCGCATGCCGTGGCCGTGGCCGTGGGTGAACTCGTACTCGGTGGTCTCGATACCGCCTGGCTATCACGCGCTCGACGTTTCCGCCCAGCTCAGAAGCATGATCCACCATCCGGGGTCAGCAAAGGGTCAGCAAGACTCCGGGGGTCAGCCATCATGGCAAGCACAGGTCTCGTCCGCGGCATGGGCAGCTTCTTCAAGGAGTGCGAGCACCCGAGCTCCCGCTGGAGCAAGTGCCCGCACGAGTACAGGATCCGGTACCGCAACGCGTCGGGCTGGCAGACCGAGGAATCCGGCTTCACCACCCAGGAGCTGGCGAAGAGCCGCCTCGCCGAGGTCTACCACGCGCGCAAGAACTCCCCGATGAGCGTGCACAAGGCGGAGCGCATCAAGAAGTACGGCAGCATGCAGTTCTCGGCCTACACCACCGAATGGCTCAAGGGCCAACGGCACCAGAGCCCGACCACGCTGCGGAACACCGAATCCACGCTCAAGAACCACCTGCTTCCCGCCTTCGCGAGCCGTCGCATGGGAACCTTCGACCACAAGGTCGTGGAAGCCTTCATCTCGGAGATGGAGCGCAACGGAGTCGGGCCTGCCGCCCAAACCAACGCGTTCATCCGTCTGAAGACGATCCTCTCGGACGCGCACCGGCTCGGGATCTACGAGGACAGCCCGCTGAAGGGAGTCCAGGCTCCTCAGTACGACCCCGCACGAGCGGTGATCCCTTCCGTCCCGCAACTGCAGAGCATCCGAACCGCCGGCGACGACGCCTTCCGCCTGGTCGCGGAGCTCATGAGCGGTTGCGGCCTGCTGAACGGCGAAGCCCTGGCCGTCAACATCAACATCAACATCATCGTCGCCGACGACGTCTACCGGATCACCGAGCAGGTCAACCAGACCACCAAGACCTACGCGCCCCTCAAGCACCGCAAGGCCGGCGACTACCGCGACGTCCCCCTCGCCGCCCGGGTCAGACACTCCATCGAAACGTACTCCGACACCTACGGCACCGGTGCCGTTGTCCTCCGGGAACGGGCCGTGGCTGGTGTTCCCGCTCACCGCGACCGTCCCGCCGATATGGTTCGAGACCAGCTCGACGCCGCCCCGGTTGTTGGCCAGCGACACACTGCCGCTGATCTGGTTCGGCGCGCAGCCGTCGTCACCCGGATCGCCGATCAGTGTGAAGCCGGTGGGGGTCTATCAGGATTTCGGCTCTGTCTCGTAATCGGTGGTAGCGCTCTGTGGTGATCACTGGAGGAGGATGCGGTGTCGGAGCAGGGGGAATCCGGCTCGGCCGTGCATCTGCCTCATGATCCGTTTGGTTCGAGTGTTGACTCCCTCGGTGCGGCCGTTGTGGAACGGGAGGGTGAGTCCGGCGTCGACGGCGGCCCGGTCGAGTTCCAGACCGTTCGTGAAGGAGTGCGGGTGGGGCAGGTCGACGGAGCGAACTGACGTGATCCACTCGGTGAGCTTGGCGTCGTTGCCCTCTGTCGGCGCCAGCAGGTGCGCGAACTCTCCGGTCAGGCGGGCGAGTTCGGCCATCTCGGGACAGGTCTCGGTGAGTTCCTCCAGTAGTGCGGCGTCCTTGTCTCGCAGGTTCTCGGGGCGGGTGAGAAGGAGGCGGGCGAAGCGCCGCGGGGTGGTGACGGGTTTGTCGCCCTCGGCGCGGCCCTGGGCGAGGTAGCGGACCAGCAGGTTCGCGCTGCCTGTGTAGCCCTGCTCCTTGATCTCGCGCAGGAGGTGGGTGACGGGCACCGCGGGGTCCTCGGCCCGACGTTGACGAAGGTGGTTGCGGTAGGGATCGACCAGGGTGGGCTTGAAGCGGGGTGCCCGGCGGTCGCCGGTGGGCTCCTTCATGCGGGCGTACCGCTTGACGGTGTTCAGGGCGACATCGAGGCGGCGGGCGCATTCGAGCAGCCCGACGCCCTGGCCGAGCAGGTCGTGGACCTTGTGCCGGCGCTCGCGGGTGGTCTGCTCGCGTACGCCCCCGGGTCGGGTGGGGTTCACCGCGGTCGCCCAGCAGACGGCGTGGGAGCGAACCTCGGCCAGGACCTTGCCGCACAGGTTGCGCCACAGGGTACTGGTGGGCCGTCGGCGAGGTGCCTGCTGAGCAGGTCCTTTTCCCACGGCCCCCAGCCCGAACCGGGCTTGCGACTTGTCACCGCACCCGGCTCTCCAGTGACTACTCCGTGAGTGCTGGGACAGATTTCCTTCCGTGGATGTCCGCGTGGCAACGTCCGCAGACCACAAGGGTTTTGCGGTGCCGTGCGGCCATGAGATCTGCCCACGGTGGCCGGTCCGGTCCTGGCTTTCCGAGGTCGGTGAGCTTGGCGACGTGGTGGACTTCCATCTCGTCGACGTGCCCGCATGCCTCGCATCGCCCGGCGAGGAGCCGGGTGACCAGCTCCTTGCGTTTGGTGTTGACCGGGGCCAGCCGACGGTCATTGATGACCGTCTTCTTGTCCCGTCGCAGCGGGATCCCGCCGAACCGTCCGACCAGTGGCTTCCTGCCGATGCGCTCGACGCGGGCCTCGAAGCACTTGCGCGGCCCGTGCGGCGTCTCGATGGTGGTCGCGTACTTGCGGGCCATCTTCGACACCGACGAGCGGTGCTTGTTCGCCAGCGTCATCAACATCGAGGTCTCCATGACCCATTGCAGCCGGGCGAGTCGGAAGACGTCGCCGGCCATCAGGTAGTACTGGACGATGCCGCGGTACTCCGACCCGTAGGTGCTGAGGATGACGTGATCGTCCTGGTTCAGCAGTTCGGGCCGACGCGCGGGTTTGCCGCGCTCCATGTACTGGACTTGCTTGGCAGATACCACCGAACGAGGGACGCGCAATCTGATGACCCCATTGACGGAACGCCGTCCGCCGGTGATCTTGCGGTCGTTGTGATGCACGGTGATGTCGTAGCCGAGGAACCACGCGGCCTGGGTGCGGCCATGAGTGATGAGCGTCTTTTCCGGCGACAATTCCAACCCGAGTTCATCACGTAGGAATTGTGCCAGACGCTCCTTGATTTCCTCGGCCTCTGCCTTCGGTCCGGCGAACCCGAGCAAGGTGTCGTCGGCATAACGCACATACCGCAGCCGCCGGTAGCCGGGATCATGAGAATCCATGCTGGGCATGCTGCGGAGTTGCTTGCGCAGTTCCCGCACTGTGGTGCGGTCACCACGCTTGCGAGCCCGTGCCATAGCCGCCCACACCCGATGAAAGGCGCGGTTCGACTGCCTGACTCCTCCCCGGGTGTATTCCGGGATCAGAACCTTCTCGACGTACTCGTCCATCTTGTGCAGGTAGATGTTGGACAGGATCGGTGAAACGACCCCGCCTTGCGGACTTCCGCTGTGCGTGGCGTTCCAGACCCAGTCCTCCATGTATCCGGCCTTGAGCATGTTACGCACCAGCCGTAGGAACCGGTTGTCGCGGATCCTCTCGCCCAGGATTCGGAGCATGACCGAATGGTCAAGCCGGTCGAAGCACTGGGCGATGTCGCCCTCGACAAACCAGGCCGTACCCGTCCAGGTATGAACCACATCACTCAACGCGGTGTGGCAGCCCCGGCGGGGACGGAAACCGTGGGAGGAGTCGGAGAACGTGGGCTCGTAGTACGCCTCAAGAAGCAGACGGACCACTTCGCCGACGAGCTTGTCGCTCCAGGGCGGCAGGCCGAGCGGACGCAGCTTCGTGCTGCC
>NZ_JBHYYB010000112.1:0-16848 GCF_042752535.1 Kitasatospora sp. NPDC059327
GGACGCCTGTCAGCCGGACGGGTGTGAGCCAACCGGCCCACACCCACAGCAAGATCAACACCTAGCCCAAACGGGTGCCGTACACCGAAATCCTGATAGACCCTCCCGTGCTTCGAGACGTCGAGTCACGAAGCACGGGAGGACGGCCGCTTCCGCTGCTCCGGGAGGAACGGCGGACCAGCGGGTCGGGCGACCCGCGAGGTCGAACAGAGGGCTCAGAACTGGGTGGAGACGGTGACACCGGAGAAGTCGGTCTGCGCGTAGAGGCTGAGGTAGCGGTAGCCGGCGGTGGGGTTGGTGACGGTGATGCTCTGGCCGGTGCCGGGGGTGGTGGAGGAGGCGGTGAAGGCGCTCGGCGAGGCCCAGGTGTCCGCGTTGTAGTAGAGGTACGCGGTACCGGTGCCGCCGGAGGTGCTGACCTTCAGGGTGGTGGTGCCGGCCGGCAGGTAGACGTACAGGTAGTCGAGGCCGCCGGCGGTGGCGGAGCGGCCCGGGCGGGAGCAGTTCCGGCCCATCGCGTCGGCGCGCTGGTCGGTGCAGGTCGGCAGGGTGACGGGGCCGCCGGTGGTCACGGTGACGGAGGCCGGGGTGCTGGCGCTGCGGCCGGTGTCGTCGGTGGTGGTCAGGGCGACGGTGTAGGTGCCGGCCGCGGCGTAGGTGTGGCTCGGGGCGCGCTCGTCGGAGGACGTGCCGTCGCCGAAGGTCCAGTGCCAGGCGGTGATCCGGCCCGGACCGGTCTGCACGGACCGTTCGGTCAGGCTGACGGTCGCGCCGTTCACCGAGGTGTCGAACAGGGCGGTCGGGCCGTCGGCGAAGCAGGTTCCGCCGGCGCAGGCGGTGAGCCAGGCGTCGAAGTCGGCGTCGTAGGAGGTGCCGAGGTTGTTGTAGACCGCGTAGCCGCCGGTGTAGTCCCCGGTGCGGAAGTGGCCGAGCATGGCCTGGACGTCGGCCGGGTGCTTCTCGACCATGTACCGGACGGCGAGGTAGCCCCACGGGTAGACGCGGGTGGAGTCGGAGTTGCCGTAGGTGTTCTGGAAGACGGTGCTCAGCTTGTACGTGTGCTTGGCCGCCTCCGACATCGCCTGGGTGTCGGTGAGGCCGCGGTAGGCGTACGACTCGTACTCGGCGACTCCCTCGATCCACCAGATGTCCGGGACGGAGATCTCGGTGCCGAAGTTGCCCTTCATGTCGTGGATGTTGTCGAGGTAGTGGGTGTACTCGTGGTTGAGGTTCCACACGTTGGCGGGGAAGCTGTCGTTCCACGACTTCTGGTACATCACCGACACGGCCTGGTTGTTCGGGTCGGTCGCGTCCATCACGGTCTGGCCGCCGTTGTCGGTGGAGTTGCCGTAGATGGCCCAGGAGTAGGTGAGGTAGTCGGCCTGGTTGGCGAAGACCGCGAGGGTGATGGTCTTGTCGTACTGGCCGGGGATCGCGCCGTTGTCCTTGACGAGGTGGTGGAAGAAGGAGTCCTCGCCGCGCAGGCTCGCGCAGACGGCGGCGAGGTCGGCCGGGGAGAGGGCTTCGGTGACGATGTTCTTGTTGTCGCAGACCAGTTGGCTGGGCAGGACGGTCGCGGTCAGCTTCGCCGTCAGGTCGCAGGTCTTGTAGTACGAGCACTGCCCGGGGTCGAAGGCGTTGGCCTGGTAGGCGGTGTGCACGTAGAGCGGGCCGGTGCGGCCGAGGACCGGGGCGGAGTCGAGCACCTGCCTGACCAGCGGCTTGGCCGCGGTCTCGATGGTGGCGCTGTCACCCGCCATCCGGGACAGGTCGTTGCCGGCGTTGACGTCGAGGAAGGCGTTCGGCCCGCCGAGCAGGTCCTCGTGGTTGAGCGCGAAGGCGCCGAGGGCGGTGACGATGCTCGGGTCGGCGCCGACCGCGGTGACGAAGTCGGGGTTCCAGTTGGCCCGCCACAGCGGCGCGGAGAGCACCGAGTTGACCGCGCCGACCATCTTCGGGAAGGCGTTGTACGTGTTGTCGTAGCCGTTCAGGACCTGCTTGTAGACGTTCAGGTACGTGCCCTGCAGGTTGGCGCTGTCGGTGAGGATCAGCACCTCCTTGAGCACGGAGCCGTTGGCGTCGGTGACGTCCGCCCAGTGAGCGCTCGCGAAGAAGGCGTCCAGGCCCGCCTTGGTGGCGGCGGCCAGCGCGGCGTCGTAGGGGCCGACCGCGCCGCTGTTGTACGACTGGACGTAGTAGCCGGCCCGCAGGAAGACCACCAGCTGCAGGACGGAGGACGTGTTGTCGCCGCTGTAGCCGGCCGCCCGGGCCTGGAAGGCGTTGGCGACGGTCACCATGTTCTGCTGCTTGAAGATGGCGCCGGCGTCGCTTCCGGTGACGTTGTACAGCGTGCTGACGCAGTCGGGGGTGGAGGCCAGCAGGAACGCCACGAGGTCCGGGCCGCTGCGGCTGCCGAAGTCGGCCGGGCTGCAGCTCTGGGTGGCGGCGGCTGCGGCGGCCTCCGCGGAGGCGGCACCCTGGGCGCCCGCCGACAGCTTGGCGCCGACGGTGGTGGCCTTGCCCGCCTGCTGCATGGCCGGGCGGGGTGTGGTCTGGTAGGCCGTTCCGGCCGGCTGGCCCATCACGGCCTGGCCGAGGAGGGCCGGCGGCAGCGGGGCCGTCACCGGGGCGACGTCCTCGGTGCCGGTCGCGACGAGGGGGCCGAGCGGCTTCGGGACGGCGGGGGAGGTCGTCGCGGAGGGTGCGCCGCTGGCCCGGGCGGGTACGGGGGCGGCGGGCGCGGCGAACGCCGAGGCCGGCAGCAGGGTGGCGGCGGTGGCGCAGCCGGCGACGACGCCGGCCACGAGGGTGGGGAGGGGGATGCGAACGCGCACGGCTGGTCCTTCTCCGGGGGTGGGGGAGGGGTCACGGATGTCGGCGATGAGGCCGTGGGGGTGACGTCGTGAATCCTGGCACCCGACTGCGCGTCGGAACAATGTCACAGGTCATATGTCATGAACGGATGGTCATAACACCTTTACGCGCTCATGGCAGTGGGCGTCGGGCGGGACGCCGCCTCGCCGGGGCCGTTCGAACTCGGTGGCCGCTACGCGCGGGCGGCTCGGGGAGGCGCGAGCGGCGTGGATGCGTGCGGGCTGCGTAGGTACGCGCGGGCGGTTCAGGCGCGGAAGCGCGACGAGCCCGCGACGAGGTCCCGGTGGGCGGCGCCGGCCGCGCCGAGCAGCGTCTCCACCACGTCCTCGCCCACCGCCCCGGGTCGCCAGAGCAGCAGCTGTCGGAACCGGATCGGCGCGCCCGCCAGCGGTTTGACCACCACGTCGGCGAGCGGGCCGGTGCTCGCCCGAACGATCGAGACCCCGAGGCCGGCCGCGATCAGTTCCTGCAACTCCAGCCGCCCGCCCAGGAACTCGTGCACCGTCAGCGGCGTGAACCCGGCCGCCCCGCACGCGCCGTGGAAGACCGCGTGCCAGCCCGCCCCGTCGTCGGGGGGCAGCAGCCAGGCCTCCTCCGCGAGGTCGCTCAGCGCCACTTCGGCCCGGTGTCGCAGGCGGTGACCGGCCGGCAGTGCCACGAAGGACGGCTCGGTGACGATGCTCCGGTAGGCGATCACCGAGGAGTGCCGCAACTCCCGCCCCCGGTGGTCGATCGCGAGGCCGACGTCGGCGGCACCCTGCTCCAGCAGTCCGACGACGTCCGGTGGGCGGTGGGTGCCGCTCACCGTGAACCGCAGATCGGGCCGCTGGCGCCGGGCCTCGGCGAGCAGTCCCGGCAGTACGGGGGTGAGGGGCGCGGCCAGCCGGACCACCCGCGGAGTCGGGGTGGCGTCCTCGGTGCCCCGGTGCCCCAGTCGGTCCGCGCGCGCCAGGACGTCACGCGCGGCGGTCAGCACCTCCAGGCCGAAGGGGGTCGGCAGCACGCCGGAGGCGGTGCGCTCGAACAGGGGGGAGCCCAGGAACCGCTCGATCCGGCCCAGCTGGGTACTGGTCGCGGGCTGCGAGGCGCCGAGTGCGGCGGCCGCCCGTCCCACGCTCCCGGTGTCCGCGATCGCGCACAGTACCCGCAGATGCCGCAGCTCCAGCTCCATGTGTCCGTCCTCCCTCGCCCGGCGGCCGTCCCTCCCGGCCGTGACGTCGAGCAGGAGCCGGTCTTGTGTCATGACACACGTGACATGTCATTGATCCGCCCCACCTTCGCCCCGCGCACCTGCCGCGTCAAGCCCGGTCCGCGCGCGGACCGCCGCGCTGTCGAGCGTCACCGAGGAGTGGCCAGGTCCGCCGCTTCATCCCCGCTGGTGTTCGTTCACGGCTCCTGGCACGGCTCCTGGGTCTGGAGCGAGGTCATCACCCGGTGGCGACCGTCCGGCAGCTGCTGTCCGGCAGTCACGGAGGCAGCCGGCCGGCCGCGCGGCACCCGGCGTGATGGCGGTGTGTCAGGAGAAGGCGGTCAGAGGTAGCAGCGTCGGTGTCGGGCGCTGCCGACGACGCGGCCCGTGCGCAGGGCGAGCTGGGCGAGGAAGGCCGCGCGTCGGTCGCCGGGGCCGAGCAGGTCGGTGGAGTGGAGCAGGAGTTCCCACCAGGCGCGGGCGGCGTCGCTCGGCCGTGCGGGGGGCATGCCGTGGGCGGCGAAGTCGCGGTAGAGCCTGGGGTGTGAGCGCCCGTAGCCGTAGGACTGCCGTGCGATGGTGCGCGTGTCGCCGCGGTGTCGGTAGTGCATGACGGCGTGGGGAGCGAAGGCCAGCCGGTAGCCGGCCAGCTGGGCGCGCCAGAAGAACTCGGTGTCGTCGCCGCCGCCCCGGTAGCTCTCGTCGAAGCCGCCCAGGTGGTGCCAGACTTCTTTGTGGAAGCCGCAGTTGGCGCCCGCCGGGTAGGGCAGGAAGCCGAAGGTGTCGAGCAGGGCGGCGGACTTCTTCGGCGGGCGTGCGGCGAGGGCGACCGGTCCGTTGAGCAGGTGGCGTTCCAGGGCGCCGCCCGCGGCCGGGTCGGTGCGCAGGACGTCGACCAGGCCCGTCACCCATCCGGGGGCGGCCACGTCGTCCGCGTCGCAGAGCAGCACGAACTCACCGCCGGCCTCTCGGCAGCCGAGGTTGCGGGCGTGGTTGGCCCCGCGGGCGTCGGTGACGGTCACGCGTAGCCGGGGCATCCGCCGTTGCCAGTGCCGCAGCAGCGCGCGGGTGCCGTCGCTGGATCCGTTCTCGACGACGATGACCTCCCACGGGTCCGGATAGGTCTGCGCGCACAGTGCCTCCAGCTGTGCGGGCAGCGTCGACTCGGCGTCGCGCGCGGGTACGACGACCGAGACCAGGCGCACGGGGCGGGCGGTCCCGTTCATTCCGGGACCCGGGTGGGCGGTCCTGGCGTCCGGACGGCACGGACCACGGCGGCGGTGTCGCGCAGGTCCGCCAGTACCACGTCCGCGCCCGCCTCCCGCAGCGCGTCGGCGCCGCTCGCGCCGGTGGCGACGGCGATCACCCGCGCTCCGCCGCCGCGCCCCGTGTGCACGTCGCGCGGGGTGTCGCCGATCAGGACGGTGGCCCCGGCGGCGAAGTCGGCGCCGTGGGCGGCCGCCGCGCGCCGCCGGGCGATCGGGAGGAGGGCGGCCCGCTCGCGGGCGTCGTCGCCGTACGCGCCGATGGTGGGATCGATGAACTCCGCCAGTGCGAACGACCCCAGTTTGAGCGCGGCGTTGTCCCGCAGGTTCCCGGTCAGTACGGACTGGGCCACCTCGTCCCGGTTTCCCAGGGCTCGGAGGGCCTCGGCGGCGCCGGGCAGGGCCCGGCCGACGCTCCGCAGTTCGCCGGCCCGCCGGCGCAGCTCGGCGGCGAGCTCGGCGGTGACCCGGTCCGGTTCGACCGCGCCGACGTCGTGCCGGGCGAACAGCTCGTCCATGATGTCGAGTTCGGTCCGGCCGGCGATGCTGACCCGGTGGCGGGCCGGCCGGCCGGTGAGCCGTTCGAAGACGACCGGGTAGATCGACTCGACGACGTGACCGCCGTCGATCAGCGTGCCGTCGATGTCCCACAGCAGGAGGATCCGCGCCCCGTCCCGGGGTCCGGCCGTCCCGCCGCCGCGTCCCGCCGGCACGCCCCGTCGTCCCGCCGGCTCGCTCCCTTGGTCGCCCCTCCTCGCGACCTGACCGCTGGTCATGCCCTGACCTCCGTCGGCCGAGGGGCGGACCGGGCCGTGAACGGGCCCCGCTGGGTGGTGCAGGCCGCGCCGTGCCGGGCGGCCAGGGCGAGTGCGCCGGCCGTGGTCGCGCCGGTGGCGAGCGCGTAGGTGAGGACGGCCGCGAAGTTGTCCCCGACTCCGTAGGTGTCGACCACGGGGCCCGGTGCGCGGGCGGGCCGGTAGCGCCGAGGGGGACGGTCGCAGCGGGTGAACACGCCGCCGTGCGGGCCCTCGGTGCTGACCACCAGATCCGGCGGCCGGCGCAGCAGCGCCGGGTCGCAGCGCTCGGCCGGGTCACAGCCGCTGCCGATCAGCGCGTCGACCCTGACGCCGGACTCCCGCACGGTGTCGAACTCCCGCGCGGTCACCACGAGGACCCCGGCCCGGCGCGCCCGGCGCAGCAGGGCGGCGTCCCCGGCGGTGAAGAACACCGCGTCGTAGGAGGCCAGTTGTCCCCAGTCGACGGGATCGGCCGCGGCCGGCTGCAGGCGTTCGCCGAGGGTGACGGTGGTGCGCTCACCGGAGCGGTCGACCATGCTCACCGCCGTGCGGGTGGGGCCGGTCCTGGGGGCGGCCAGGACGCGTACGCCGCGGTGTTCGAGTTCGGCGCGCGAGCGCCGCCCGGCGTGGTCGTCGCCCAGGGCGGTGAAGAAGGCGCAGGTGCCGGCCAGTTCGGCGAGCCGGACGGCGGCGACCGCGCCACCGCCGGCCGGGCCCTGCCAGAGCGGGTCGGCGTGGGTCACCTCGCCGGCGGCGGGGACCTGGTCGAGGCCGGCGATGGTGGTCCATTCGACGTGTCCCACCACGGCGACCCGCGGTCCGCCCGGGGGAGCCGCCGTGCCGGCGGGTCGGGTGTGTTCGTCCATCGTCCCTCGACTCTCGCACCGGCCGTTCGCCGGTGCCACTCCAAGTCGATCGATATCCTCTCGTGTACGCACCGTCATATCCGCCGATCATGGGTATGTTGACGAACTATGAATGGCGGGACCGGCGTTGCTCGGCGATGATGGACGCTTGGGGACTTGGCCCCACCGCATCAAACCACTGGCCGCGCGGCCGTTCGCCGCTCGACGGAGGTGTACGCGAATGAACGGCGTTGACGCGTTATTCTTCGATTTCGACGGGACGCTGTGGGATCCGGAGTCCGAGATCTTCCGCGCGCACGCGGAGGTTTTCCAGGAGTTCGGCCACCGGCTCCCGGTCGAGGTGTGGTCGTCGCTCGTCGGCACCATCGGGTCCGACCTGTGGGCGCGGCTCGAACGGGCCACGGGGTGCACGGCGGACCGCCGTGAACTGCAGGAACGGGTCCGTCGGCGGCAGCGCGAGCTGCTCGGCGGACTGGTCGGCAGGCCCGGCGTGCACCGCGTCCTCGGGGCGGTCGACGCCCTGGGGATCTCCCGGGGGATCGTCAGCAATTCCACCCGGGAATGGGTCGCCCGATATGCGCGGCAGTGCGGTCTCGCCGAGGGGTGGAGTACCGTGCAATGCGCCGACGGGGACCGGGCGAGCGCGAAACCGGAGCCGAGTCTCTACATCGCGGCGCTGGCCTCGCTCGGAATTCCCGCCGAACGGGCGGTGGCGTTCGAGGATTCCCCCAGCGGTGTCCGCGCCGCGAAGCGGGCCGGAATCCGATGCGTCGCGATACCGAACGCGATGACCGCCGCACTCGATCTCGACGAGGCTGATCTACGGTTCGAATCGTTCGAGCAGATCGATCTGTCAGGAATAGTCGGAGGAAAGCCGATGTACCAGGCGAGGACCGCGGCACGCACCGCCGCACCGAAGGCGCCGTCCGGCGGGGCGGCCGGAGCGGCGCTCCAGCACTACTACTACCTGCCGGACGACCTCCGGGTGGTCGGGGGAGAGGGCGTGTACCTCTACGCCGACGACGGCCGGCGCTATCTCGACTGCTCCTCGGGGACGTTCAATCTGAGCCTGGGCTACGCCCACCCCGAGATCGTGGAGGTGGTCCGCGAACAGGCCGGCCGGCTGATCCACGTCACCTCCAAGTTCCAGACGGAGCCGCTGAACGCCCTGGTGACGAAGCTGGCCGAGGTCTCGCCGCCGAATCTCACCCGGGTGCACCTGAAGTCGGCGAGCGGGTCCGACGCCAATGAGAGCGCCGTCAAGATCGCCCAGGTGCACACCGGGAAGTCCGACGTGATCACGCTCTTCCGCGGCCACCTCGGCCAGACCCTTGGCATGATCGGTGCCTCCGGCGCCGCCTTCCGGCGCACCCCCTTCCCCTCGCACCTGCCCGGTGTCGTGCACGTCCCCGACCCGCACTGCCTGCGCTGCTTCTACCGTCAGGAGCGGGCCACCTGCGGCCTGCTGTGCGTCGAGCGGATCAACGACTTCATCGACTACGCGAGCACCGGCCGGGTGGCCTGCGTGGTGCTGGAGCCGATCAGCGGCAACGGCGGCAACGTCGTGCCCCCGGACGGCTATCTGAGGGCGCTCAAGGACCTCTGCGAGGAGCGCGGCATCCTGCTGGTCTTCGACGAGATCCAGACCGGGTTCGGGCGCACCGGCCGGATGTTCGCCGCCGACCACTTCGGCGTGGCCCCGCACATGATGACCTTCGGCAAGGGTCTGGGTGGCGCGGGGATGCCCATCGCCGGCCTGCTGACCGAGGAGCGGCTGACCGGGGTGGAGGGACACCACATCAACTCGACCTTCGGCGGCAACGTGCTGGCCGCCGCGGCGGCCCTGAAGACCGTCGAGATCATCGGCCGCCCCGGGTTCCTGGAGAGCGTGCGCGACGTCGGCGGCCACGTGCTCGACCGGCTGCGCGACCTCGCCACCAAGGTGCCGTTCGTGCGGGAGGTCCGCGGCGTCGGGCTGATGATCGGCATCGACATCGTGGACCGCGACGGCCGCCCCGACCCCGGGCTCACCAACCACCTCGCCGAACGCGGCCTGGACCACGGACTGCTGCTGCGGACCTCGCTGTACGGGCACGGCAACGTGCTGAAGGTCCGTCCGGCGCTGATCATGACCCGTCAGGAGGCGGACGAGATGTGCGATCTGCTGGAACGACTCTTCCTCTCGGCCGTCTCATGAGAGGCCTCGTCCAGGACCTGTCCGGGCGGATCCGGACGGCGGTGCGCGAGGGGCTGCACGAGGTCGGCAGCCGCTATGTGACGGGGACGGCCAAGGGCGGGGACGCCGAGTTCCCGGTCGACGTGCTCGCGGAACGGGCCGCCTGGGACTTCCTGCGGGAGCGCGGCGAGCCCGTGGCCGTCTACACCGAGAGCGAGGGGCTGCGCACGATCGGCCGGGCGCCCGAGCACGTGCTGATCATCGACCCGATCGACGGCACCCGCGGCGCCGCCGCCGACCTGGAGATGGCCTGCGTCTCCATCGCCGCGGCCCCCTTCGGGGAGGCGCCCACCATCGGCGACATCCGGTACGCGATGCTCCAGGAGATCAAGACCGGCCACTGGCTGTACGCCGACGCCCACGGCGGCGGGATCGAGTCCGGCGGCTTCCCCGTGCCGGTGCCCCGGTTGTCCGCCGCCACCGAGCCCGAGCGGATGTTCTGGTCGCTGGAGTTCAACGGCCACCCGGCGGAGCTGATGACCGCGGCCTACGGCCACCTGATCGACGCCTCGGCCAACACCGGTGGCGTGTACGTCTTCAACAGCGCCTCCTTCTCCATCTCCCGCATCATCACCGGCCAGATGGACGCCTACGTCGACATCGGCAACCGGCTGCTGCGCGACCGCCCCGCCACCGAGGCGGACTTCCGACGGGTCGGCCGCGGGAGCATCCTGCACCTGTTCCCGTACGACATCGCGGCCTCGGTGTACCTGGCGGAACGCGCCGGGGTCACCATCACCGACGCCTACGGCAAGTCGCTGCACGACACCCTGCTGCTGGACATCGGCCCGCTGAACCAGCGCTCGTGCATCGCCGCCTGCACCCCCGGGCTGCACGCGGCGCTGATCGACTCGATCCGCTGGTAGGAGACACCGAGGAGGTCGCCGCGGTGACCGATCACCGGCACGTGACCCGTTCCCGCCCGCCCGGCGGGTGGACCGACGAGACGGCCCTGGCGGCCGTCGCCGACACCCTCGGCCTCACGGTCGGGACCGAGATCCTGGAGGGCGGTTCACCGGCCCGGGTCCACCGGGCCACCGGCCGGGCCGGGGACGAGCTGGTGGTCAAGGTCCTGGTGCCCGCACCGGGCGCCGTCGACGGACACGACCTGGTGTCCTTCCGTCACAAGCGGCGCCAGATCGAGCTGCTGCGCGCCGTGGCCCCGCGGTTGGCGGCGCACTACCTGCCGGTCGCGCACGTCCTCGACGGCGACGGCTGGGCCGCCTGCACGACACCGTTCTACGACTCGGCGGACCTGGCGGCCCCGCTGCGGGAGTCGCCGCGGGGCACCCGGGAGTTCTTCCGCCGCTACCGGGCCCTGCTGCAGGCCTTGATACTGGATGGTTACGCGGTGCGCTCCCACCCCGCCCCGGCCGCCCACCTGGCGGACGTCGTGGTGGGCCGCTTCCTGCGGCGGCTGCCGGTGCTGCGCCGGGCCCTGCCGGAGGACCTGATGGGCGCCGAGCGCCTGACCGTCAACGGCGTGCCCTGCGAGGCCCCGCACCTGGTCCTGGAACGGCTGGCCGGCCGGCTGGCGCGACTGGCCCCCGCCCGACTGATGGCCCCCGCCCACGGCGACGCCAACACCCGCAACATCCTGGTGTCCACCCGCCCCGGCGCGGACACCCCGGACTTCCGCCTCATCGACCCGCGCGGCTGCGTCGAGCCCTGGGACCCGGTCTACGACCTGGCCAAGACGCTGTTCAGCCTCAGCGTGTGGGATCCCGCGCTGCGCACGGGCTTCGCGGTGTCCGGCGGGCCGGGGCGCGGCTACCGGGTGGGCTTCCGGCAGCCGGTGTTCCCGGGCTACCGCGCGGCGATCCACGCCTTCCTGCCCTGGCTGGCCGCGCACGAGGGCCTGTCGGGCCTGTTCCACGACGATCCCCTCTGGTGGGAGCGGCTGCTGCTGACCCACGACCTGCACGTCCTGGCGGAGGCACCCTGCCGCCTCTCCGACCGCAAGCCCAAGCCCGACCTGCGGGGCCGCGACTCCACCCCGGTCGAACTCGCCCTCGGCCACTACCTCCTCGGCACCCTGCTGATCAACGACCTGGCCGCCCAACTCGCCCGCCCGGGCGGCGTGGACGCCACGCGCCACCTCGCCCTGGTGGCCGACCACCTGCCCTAGAACGGAGCGGCCAGATGCGTGAGCGCGGAGTCCAGGGTGGGGCCCAGCAGACGGTGCCGGGTGCTGCGCAGCACCAGCCGCGGCGGGCGGCGGCAACCGGAACCGGCCGCCGGCTCCCGGGCGGCCACCACCCGGGTGGGCAGGTCCAGGGCCCGCTGGACCCGGGACATCAGCTCGAAGCGGGTCACCACGTCGGCGCCGCCGTAGTGCACGACACCCGTTCGGTGCCACAGCCGGGCCACGGCCGGGGCGATGCTGGGCAGGTAGACGGGGGCGCAGACCAGGTCGGTGCGGGCGACGGTGGTCGGCGCGGCGAGGCGGGACATGAAGGTGTTCGCCCAGGGGCCGCGCCCGTAGACGAGGGGGATCCGCACGATCAGGTGCCCGCCCTCGGCGAGCAGCAGGTCCTCGGCGGCCACCTTGCTCCGCCCGTAGGCGTTGACGGGGGAGCGCGGGTCGGCCTCGGTGTACTGGGGGCGGGTGCCGTCGAAGACGTTGTCGCTGGAGAGCAGGACCAGCTTCGCCGCCGAGCCGCGCAGGGCCTCCAGCAGCACCTCGACCGGGCGGACGTTGAGGCGGTGGGCCAGGGCGGGGTCGGCCTCGGCCGCCTCCAGGGGAACGAGGCCGGCCGCGTGGACGACGAGGTCGAAGCCGTCGGCCGCGAGCGCCGCGAGCCGGGTCTCGTCGCGCAGGTCCAGCCGGACCAGGCCCGGGGCCGGCCGGGTGGCGTAGGTGCCGACCACCGTGTGACGGGGCGCCCACTCGCTCCAGAGGCCGCCGCCCACGAACCCCGACGCGCCGAGCAGCAGGATCCTCGGCCGGGAGCCGGAAGGGGACTCCCGAGGTGCCGCCCACCCGTCCGGGCGCCCGTATCGGTCCATGGCGGACACCCTAGGGCACTGTTCGACGACGAACCAGCGGGAGGCTGTGATGAAGGCCGTCGTGTTCGAGGGCGTGGGCCTGCCCGGTATCCACGATCGTGCGGTCCCCTCCTTCGAGGCGGACGAGGTCCTGGTCGAGGTGGCGGTCACCGGCATCTGCGGCACGGACCGGGCGATCGTGCTGGGCGAGTTCCCCGCACGGCCGGGCGTGGTGCTGGGGCACGAGGCGGTCGGCGCGGTGGCCGCGGTCGGGGCCGGCGTCGGCGCCGTGACGCCGGGCGACCGGGTGGTGATCAACCCGACCTACCACTGCGACCGGTGCCGCCCCTGTCGGCGCGGGATGCCGGCCCACTGCGGAGCCAAGGCGGGCCGGGAGATCGGCGTCGACCGGGACGGCACGATGGCGGGCTTCGCCGTCGTACCCGAGGGTTTCGTCCACCGGCTGCCCGACTCGGTGCCCTACCGACGCGGGGCGCTGGTGGAACCGCTCGCCTGCGTGCTCAACAACCTGGCGGCGGCCCGGCCGCGTCGGGACGACCGGGTGCTGGTGATCGGCGCCGGCCCCGTCGGCGCGCTGTGCGCGCTGGTGCTGGCCGGACGCGGTGCCCGGGTCACGCTGGCCGAGCGCGATCCGGCCCGGGTGGAACTCGCCCGCCTCCTGCTGCCGCGCACCGTCCGGGTCCTGGCCGCGGAGGAAGCGGACGGCGCCTTCACGCCCGACCTCGCCATCGACACCACCGGGTCGCTGCCCGGGGACGTACTCGGCACGGTGGCGGCCGGCGGCACCGTCGTGGTGATGGGCGAGAAGGAGACCGGCGTCGCCACCGTGCCGCTGAGGGCCCTGACGACCAGGGGAATCCGCCTGGTGGGGGCGGGACCCTACCGGCCCGCGGACTTCGCCCGGGCGGTGGCCCTCGCCCGGGACCTGCCACTCGACGCACTGGTGACCCATGTCCTGCCGCTCGAACGGTACGCCGAGGCGCTCGCCCTGCTGGCCGTCGCACCGGCCGGGCCGGGCAGACCCGAGACGAACGGGTACCGCGCCATGAAGGTGCTGCTCGCCACGGACGGGAGCGCCGCCCCATGACACCCCGTTTCCTGGACGGAACGCTCTGGCTGGACGGCCGGCCCCGGTTCCTGATCACCGGCGAGTACCCCTACTACCGGGACCACCCCGGACGCTGGGCGGCCAAGCTGCGGGCCATGCGCGAGGCCGGCATCGAGGTGGTGACCAGCTACGTCCCCTGGCGCCACCACGAGATCACCCGGGACGACGGCCGGCGATGGTGCTTCGACGGCGACGGCAACCGCGATCTGGCCGGCTTCCTGGAACTGGTCGCGGCGACCGGGCTGCTCGCGGTGCTCAAACCAGGCCCCTACGTGCACGCCGAACTGCCCTTCGGCGGGCTGCCCGACCGAATCAGCCCGACGCTCGACCCCGAGCGCCCCGCCGCCCGGTCCGCCGACGGCCGACCACTGCCCTGCCACCGGTTCACGCTGCCCGCGGCCCTGGACCCGCGGTTCCTCACCGACGCGACGGACTGGCTGCGCGCCGTCGGCCAGTTCCTGCGGCCGTTCACGCACCCGCACGGACCCCTCGTCGCCGCCCAGATCGGCAACGAGGGGCACTACGGGGAGAGCGCGCTGCCGATCGACGCGCTCGACTACTCGCGGCCCGGGACCGACGGCTTCGCCGCCTTCGCACCCGGCACGGCCCCACCCACCCGGGCGCAGGACCGGCCGTCCGCCGAAGGACTGCGCTCCCTGGTGACCTGGGGCCGATGGTCGGCCGAGTCACTCACCGCGGGGATGACGCGCCTCGCCGAGGCGTTCGGCACGGACCTCCCCGTCTTCACCACCCACGCGCCACCGGCCAGGGCGGATCGCGTCCCCGGCCGTGCCGCCGGACGCTACGACGCCTGGCTGGCCAGGAACCGGGTCGGCGCACCCCCCGCGCTGCCCCGTGCCTACACCAGTTGGACCGGCCCGGTGCTCTCCGACGAAGAGGCCCTGGTCAACTACGTCCTGGCGGCCAAGAGCGGGCCCGGCCCCAACATCGAGGAGAACTGGGGGCTCCCCTGGGCGGACCCGGGCTGCGCCTTCCCGGTGGTGCCGATCCACCACACCCTGCTCGGCGTGGCCTGCGGGGCGACCGGCATCAGCGTCTACCCGGCCTGCGCCACCGACGGCTGGGGCCCGCACCTCGCGGTGGACGGCTCCCGGCTCCCCGAACCGGCCGGTGACCCCGCGCAGTTCGACCCGCCGTACGGGGAAGCCGCCCCGATCCGGCTCGACGCCGGCCCCGGCCCCGCCTTCGCCGCGCTCCGGGTACTGACCCACTTCCTCGCCGGGCGGCAGGAGGCGCTGGTCCGCTCCCGCCCGGAGCCCGGCGTGTGCTGGGGCGTCCAACCGCCGTACGCGGCGATCGGCGCGTGGGACGGGACGGCCGACGGCGAGCGGCCCGTGCCCTCGGCCGCCCGCACCCTGGTGCCCTTCGTCGCCCACTGCCTGCGGCGGAACCTGCCCTTCCGGCTGGCGGAGCTCACCGGCCGGGCGGAGCTCGATCCCGCCTCGGGGCCGCTGGCCACCGCGTCGGGCCACTTCCTGGAACGGGCCGTGCAACGACGGCTCGCGCGGTTCGCCGAGCAGGGCGGATCGCTCCTCCTGATGGGTGAACTTCCCCTGCTGGACGAGGACTTGCGGCCCTGCACCGAGCTGGCCGACGCGGTTCGCCGGCACGGCGGCGGCCGGGTGCGCACGATGGCCGCCGACGACCGCCGGCTCGCGGCGGCCGTCGAGGACTGGCTCGGTGGCAGCCACGACGTCCCGGTGCGGGCCAGACCGGGGCCGTGGCTCGACCTGCGCACGAGCGCGGCCGACCCCGACGAGGTGCTCGTCTTCCTCTTCAACCGCACAGGCTCCCCCGTGCGGGCCCGTACCGCGTGCGGGGAACACCTCGTCACCGCCGACCTGGTGGCGGGCGGTTGCGCCGTCGTCCAGGTGTCGCACGGACGGCTCGGGGCGTGCTACGTGAAGGGACTGAACGAGAGGACCGGCGACCGGCTGGCGGTCCGGGTCGGAGTGGGCGGCGATCTGCTGACCTCCGACCGGCCGTGCGACCTGTCCGCGCTGCGCGCAGCCGGCGGCTTCGAGGTGCGTACCGCCGCGGGGCCCGGCGAGGCCCGCGTGTCCCTGCCGGAGGAGGCATGACCGGCGCCCCGGCGGAGGCGGTCGGCGTCGATGTCGGCGCCACCAAGATCGCGGCGGTGCGGGTGGCGGCCGACGGCGCGGTGTCGGCGCGGGCCCGCTGCGCCACACCGCGCCGGACGGCCGCGGAGCTGGTCGCCGCCGTCGCCGGCCTGGTGGCGCGGGTGCGCGGCGAACGGGTCGCCGCCGTCGGCGTCGGGCTGCCGGGGATGGTCGACGCCCGGACCGGGGCGCTGGCCTTCGCACCGGGCCTGGACTTCGCGCGCGCGCCGCTGCGGGAGCTGATCGCGGACGCGGTGGCACTGCCGGTGGTGACGGACAACGACGCCAACGTCGCCGCGTGGGCCGAGTACCGCCTCGGTGCCGGGCGGGGGCACGAGCACCTGGTGCTGGTGACGCTGGGCACGGGACTGGGGTGCGGGGTGGTCGTCGGCGGGCGGCTGCTGCACGGCGCGCGGGGCTTCGCCGCCGAGGCCAGCCATCTGACCGTCGACCCCGGGGGACCGTGGTGCGAGTGCGGAAACCGCGGGTGCTGGGGTGTGGCGGCGTCCGGCGCCGCCATCGCGAGACTCGGGCGGCAGGCCGCGACGGACTTCCCGGCCTCGCCGCTCGGCCGCCTGATCGGCGAGGGCCGGACGGATGCCGGAACGGCCGTCACCGAGGCCGCCCGCGACGGCGACGGCCGGGCGCTGGAGATCCTGGACCGGATCGGTACGCTCACCGGCGCCGGCCTGGCCGCCCTCGCCAACCTGTTCGACCCCGCCGTGGTGATCGTCGGAGGCGGTCCGGTCGCCGCCGGGGACCTGCTGCTCGCTCCGGCGCGCACCGAATTCGCCCGCCGGCTCTACGCGCCCGGTGACCGCCCGCCGCTGCCCGTACTGGCGGCCGGCTTCGCCGACCTCGCCGGCGCGATCGGCGCGGCGCTGCTGGCGCTCGACCGCCCTCACTGACACCCCCGGGCCGGCGCCGGCGCTCAGCCGCCCCGGTGCGGCCGGAGTGGCCGGGGCGTGGCCGGGTCGGCGGACAGGGCGGCGGCCGTCCGTAGCGGCCGGTCGACGTCCGGCGCCCGCCGGGTGACGGACCGGTGCCGGTCGTGCCCCCCGGGTCGGCCGGTTGCCGCCGACAGTGGCCGCCGACCTTGCCGTGCCGGTCCTCGATGACGACGCGCGGCGGGCCGAGCAGCAGGCTCAGCGGGTGGCTGTGCAGCCGGTCGGTGGCCACCGCCTCGGCGCTGCCGAGCAGCCGGAGGCCGGCAGCCGCGCCGGAACTGGAGTTCGGCAGGGCGGTCCAGGGCCTCGGCGAGGTCGGCGGACGCGTCTCCGCCCGTCGTGCGGCGTGCGGCGGAGCGCGGACGAGGCCGCCGCGACCCGGCCCCGGACGGTGTGGGCCGCCGCGGCCCACACCG
>NZ_JBHYYB010000112.1:16858-28305 GCF_042752535.1 Kitasatospora sp. NPDC059327
GGTGTACCGGTGTCGGCGTCCGCGGCGCCGGTGGACACAGGCGGGGGCGGCGGCGGGGGCGGGTCGGGGGCGGAGGGGAGGGCCCCCCCCCCCGCCCCCGGTCGGGGGGGGCCGCCGCGGCCCACACCGTCCGCGGCGCCCTCCTGTCCGATCCGGTCGGTCCGGTACACCCCGGCGCCCGGGTCCGGCCCCGCCCGGGCGGCTCGTGGTCCGCTCGCCGCGGCCCCGGCGTCGGTCCGGGTGCGGCGGGCAGCCGGCCCTGCCGGACGTCGACGTGGTGGCGGGCCTGTCCGGCCGGCATCGCCGCCGGGGTGGTCGGCGGGGTGGCGATCGGCCGGCCCGGTACTCGCGCCCTCGCGTCCGTCACCATCGGCGCTCGTGGCGAAGGCCAGGGTCGCGCCAGGTGCGGGTCCGGCGCGCGAGGCGGCGGTTCATCGGGTCGGGGGCGGATTCCGGAGGCGGTGGGTGAGGTGGCAGACTCCTCCCGTGTCTCCTAAGATAACTCGTAGTCAGGGCGGCCGGACATGCACGGACGCCCGCACGCGCGGCCGCCGTCCTGCGGCGGGTGCCACCGCGGTGATGCTCGTGGCCGGTCGCTCGTCGGTGTCGGCGCCCGTGTCCGCGTCGGTACCCGTGTCCGCGTCGGACTCCGTCGGTGCGGGCGGCGGCGCTGGCTTCGTCCCCGGGCGCGGCGCGCCCGCCCGGACCCCGGACCAGCGGCCGGACGTCGCGCCGGACGGCCGGGGCCCGCTCCTCGCCGCCGGCGCACCGCGCCGCGCCGACCACCAGGCCCCGGCCGTCCTGCACGGTCCCGGCGGCCCCCTCACCGGTCCGCGCACCAGTGCCGGCGTCTGACGGCCCGGCCGAGCCCCGGCTCGGCCCGCGTGCGGCGGCCGCCGTCGCGCTGGTCGGCGGCGCGGTGCTCGCCCTGGCGTTCCCGCCGTACGGGCTCTGGCCGCTCGCTCCGCTCGGGGTCGCCGCCCCGGTCGTCGCCGCCGCCGGCCGCTCCGCCCGGGCGGCCGCCGTCCAGGGGCTGCTGTTCTCGCTGGCGTTCTTCGGCCCGCTGCTGTGGTGGCTGGTCCGTTCGATCGGCTTCCTGCCCTGGCTGGCCCTGACCACGGTCGAGGCGGTGATCGTCGGGGCGATGACGGCGGTCCTGCCACGGCTGCTGCGGCTGTCCGCGTGGCCGCTCGCGGTCGCGCTGTGGTGGACGGCCGTGGAGGCGCTGCGCGGCCGGTTCCCGCTGGGCGGGTTCCCGTGGGGGCGGCTCGCCTTCAGCCAGGCGGATTCGCCGCTGCTGGCCTGGGCCCGCTGGGCGGGCGCTCCGGCCGTCACCTTCGCCACCGCCCTGGTCGGCGCCGGGCTCGCGGCCCTCGTCCTGGGCTTGGGCCGGGATCGGGGCCAGGGCCGGACGACCGTGCTGCGCGGCTCGGCCTGGCTGGTGGCGACGGCCGCCGCCTCGGTGGCGCTGCCGCTGCCCTCTCCGGACGGCGGCCCGGAGAAGGCCGTGGTCGCGGTCGTCCAGGGCAATGTGCCGCGCGAGCGGAGCCTGGCCGAGCAGGCCAGGGTCGGCACGGTGGCCGCCAACCACGCCGAGGCCACCCGGCGGCTCGCCGAGCGGGTCCGGGCCGGTGAGCTGCCCCGCCCCGATGTGGTGATCTGGCCGGAGAACGCGCTGGACGACGACCCGGCCGGCGACGCCGAGCTCGGTCGGCTGGTCCGCGAGGCGGTCGCGGCCGTCGACCGGCCGGTCCTGGTCGGGGCGATCCTCGACCTGCCCGGCGGCGGCATGCTCAACGCGGGCCAGCTCTGGCAGCCGGGTACCGGCCCCGGGGCCCGGTACGCCAAGCGCAACCTGGTGCCCTTCGGCGAGTACATTCCCGCCCGCCGCCTCCTCGGCGGCCTCGGTAACCTCCAGCTGATCCCGCGCGACTTCACCCCCGGCAGCGGCGCCGCCGTGCTCACCGCCGGGCGGGTCCGGATGGCCGACGTGATCTGCTTCGAGGTCGGCTACGACGCCACCGTCCGCGACGGCGTCCGGGCCGGGGCCAACCTGCTGGTCGAGCAGACCAACAACGCCACCTACATGCGCGACGGCAGCACCGCCCAGACCGGGCAGCAGCTCGCCATGGCCCGGCTGCGCGCCGTCGAGCACGACCGCGCCCTCGTGGTCGCGGCGACCAGCGGCGTGAGCGCCGTCGTCAGGCCGGACGGCACGGTCGCCCTGCGCACCGGACAGTGGACCCAGGAGACGCTGGTCGCGGAGCTTCCGCTGCGCACCACCGTGACGCCCGCCGACCGCCTCGGCTCCTGGCCGGAGGGAGCGGCGGTCCTCGCCGTGGTGGTCCTGCTCGGGCCGCGGCGGCGCGGTGCGGACCCGGCCACCGTGCCGGAGCCCGCCCCACGCGCATACCCTGCCGGGGTACAGTGACCGGCATGTCTCCGCACGCGGGCACCGGGCCCTCCTCGGAGCCGGCCGCCCTCCGCCGCGCCGCCGGCCGAGGCGGCGCGGGCCGAGGCGTTGCGGCGGCCGGTCTGATGGTCCTCCTGCTGACGGCGCTCGGCCTGATCGGCCACCACAGCCTGCCGGCCGGCCCGATGCCGGCCCGGCACGCTGCCACGGCGATGCCCACGCCCCACCAGTCCTCCGGGTCCGGGCAGCACGCGACGCAGGTCGCGACCCACCCGGTCCAGGGCTGCGCCGAGTACCGGACCTGCTCCTCGACGGTGCCCGCGCGAACCGTCCTGCTCGCGGAGCCCCCGGCGACGACGGTGGCGCCCATCGCGCCAGGACCGGCCGGCACCGCGCCCCCGGCCGCTCGGCCCGGCGGCCCCTGGCCGGGCGCGCCACCGCCGGATCTCATCGCACTCTCGATCTCGCGCACCTAGGTGTGCCACGACGGCCGGGACACCCGTTGCCCCTGCCGCCGGGCAGCCCTGTCCACCGGCACGGGCGACACCGTGCCGACGCGCACACCATGAGAGACGTTCATGACCGAGATCAGCCTCAACCGTCGTTCCCTCCTGCTCGCCGGCCTCGGCCTGGCCGGCACCGGTCTGCTGGCCGCCTGCTCCGGCGGCTCGAAGCCGCCGCGGTTGGCCGACCCCTCCGGCAGCCCCGTCGCGCAGGCCGAGGCGAAGCGCCGCAGCACCGGCCGGGAACGCGCGGTCACCCTCACCGCGACGGCCGACTCCGCCGACCTTGGCGGCGGGATCACCGCCCGCACCTGGACCTTCGGGGCCCTGCCCGGAAAGGAGATCCGCACCACGGCCGGCGACACCCTGGTCGCCACCCTCCACAACAACCTGCCGGCTCCCACCTCGGTCCACTGGCACGGCCTGACCCTGCGCAACGACATGGACGGCGTGCCGCCCGTCACCATGAAGCAGGTCGAGGCCGGCGGATCCTTCACCTACCGGTTCGTCACCGAGCAGCCGGGCACCTACTGGTTCCACCCGCACGTCGGGATCCAGCTCGACCGCGGTCTGTACGCGCCGCTGATCGTCGAGGACCCGAAGGAGCCGCTGGGCTACGACGAGGAGTGGGTGGTCGTCCTGGACGACTGGCTGGACGGTGTCACCGGCACGCCCGACCAGGCGCTCGCCGAGCTCCGCAAGGGCATGGGCGGCATGGCCGGGCACCAGATGCCCGGCATGGCCATGGAGGCGCCGCCGAGCCCCGCGCCGGGCTCGGGCGGCATGTCCTCGTTCATGCTCATGGGTGCCACCAGCGACCTGCTCGGCGGCGATGCCGGCGACGTCGCGTACCCGTACCACCTGGTCAACGGCCGCACCGCCGACGACCCCGACGTCCACCGGTCCAAGCCCGGCACGCGGGTGCGCCTGCGGATCGTCAACGCCGGAGGTGACACCGCCTACCGGCTCGCGCTCGGCGGCCACCGGCTGACGATCACCCACACCGACGGCTACCCGGTGCGGCACGAGGAGGTCGACGCGCTGCTCATCGGCATGGGGGAGCGCTACGACGTCCTGGTCACCCTGGGGGACGGCGTCTTCCCGCTCACCGCGCTCGCCGAGGGCAAGAACGCCCTCGGCCGCGCCCTCGTCCGCACCGGCGCGGGCGACGCGCCGCCCGCTGTGATCCGCCCCGCCGAACTGAACGGCCGGATCCTCGGGGCCGGCGACCTGAAGGCCGCGGACGAGGTCCGGCTGCCGGGGAAGAAGCCCGACCGGACCCACCGGATCGAGCTGACCGGCGGGATGGCCGCGTACGACTGGGCCCTCAACGGCAAGCCCTTCGACATGGCCGACCCCACCGCCGACACGTTCCTGATCGGCCACGGCGAGCGGGTGCGGCTGGAGTTCGTCAACAGGACCGGGATGTGGCACCCCATGCACCTGCACGGCCACACCTTCCAGGTCGGCGAACAGGGCCCGCGCAAGGACACCGTCATCGTGCTGCCCGGCACCACCGTCGGCTGCGACTTCGACGCCGACAATCCCGGCCAGTGGATGACGCACTGCCACAACGCCTACCACGGCGAGGCCGGGATGATGGGCCTCGTGGCCTACCGGGCCTGAGCGCGGCGCCGGGCGGCGGGCCATTGCCTCCCGCCGCCCGTCCGCCGTCAGGGGGCCCCGAGGCGATGCCTGTCCCTCTCCGCCCCCGCACCCGCCCCTGCCGGCCTTCGCCGTCGTCGGCAGCGGTGGGTGGCGCGGGGCCGACCCGGGCCCGGCCCTCCTCGGTCGAGGGCAGGGCGGTCGCCATGAGGCTTGTACGAGGTGGCTTAGTAGATATAGGGTCTGCAGCGACATGACGACGGTGCGATGGAAGCCCGGTGAGAGGCCGGCACGGTCGCGCCACTGTGTGCCGAGCGGGTGAGCCACCTTCCCACCCGTCGGCGAGTCAGACCCACCTCCGTCGTCGAGTGCCCCATCGACCAAGGGACGCGTGTTCCCCAAGGAGGTCTCGCCATGGCGTATGCCACTGCCCCGGTGCCCGAAGCCACCCACGCCCTATCGCCCGTGCCGATCCGGGCACTGCTGCCCTGGGCCGCGCTCGTCGGAGTCCTGACGCTCGTCCTGCTCTACTTCGTCGGCGCCGAGCAGGGGGCGCTCTCGGTGCTCTCGGGAGAGGCCGTGCACGAGTGGGTGCACGACGGCCGCCACCTGCTCGGCTTCCCCTGCCACTGAACGGAGCACGGTCCGATGAACTCCGCCACCGTCAGATCCCTCCTCCTCCGCGGCATGCTCGTCGGCCTCGCCGCCGGGCTGGTCGCCTTCGCACTCTCCTACCTGCTCGGCGAGCCGCCGCTGCGCGCGGCCCTCGTCTTCGAGGAAGCCCACTCGACCGATCCCGGCCCGGAGGCGGTGAGCCGGGCGATGCAGGAGAGCGTCGGCCTCGCGACCGGCGTCCTCGTCTTCGCCACCGCGCTGGGCGGCATCGCCGCACTGGCCTACTGTTTCGCGCTGGGTCGGATCGGCCGGTTCGGCGCCCGGGCCACCGCCGCCCTGGTCGCCGGCGGCGCCTTCGTGACCATCGGCCTGGTGCCGTTCCTGAAGTACCCGGCGAACCCGCCGGCCGTCAGCGATCCGGCGACCTTGAACCAGCGCACGGCGCTCTATGTGCTGATGATCGCGTTGAGCGTTCTCCTCGGCTCCGCCGCCGTGATCGTCGGCAAGCGCCTGGCCCCGCGCCACGGGAACTGGAACGCCACTGTCCGGGCCGGCGTCGGATACCTCGCGGCGGTCACGCTCGCGATGGTCCTCCTGCCGAACGTGGACGAGATGCCCGACGGCTTCCCGGTGAGTGTCGTCTGGGACTTCCGCCTGGCGTCCCTGGCCGTCCAGGCCGGGCTCTGGGCCGCCTTCGGGCTCCTGTTCGGCGCCGCGGCCGAACGGCTGCTGGAACCCCGGACGCCGGCGACGGCCGGCGCACGTGCGGTCGGCGAGCCGTCCGCCGGCTGACACCGGACGGGGCCGGTGGTACGACGACACACCGGTGGCGCTCCCCGGAGGGCAGGAGCGCCACCAGGTGGCGAGTGCGGCCTGGAGCCGGGGTGTGGTGAGCGCTTCGAGGGCGCCGCCGGATCGAGTGTCCTGCGGCGGTCGTGCGGTGCTCCCGAGAGGATCCGGGGCGCCGGCAGTGCCGTGCCGGGGCCGCTGCGTCCCCGGGGCGCGCGTCCGATGTCCGCGCCCCTTGCGCGCTGCTGCGCCCCCTACCGTCCGCTTGGCGTAGCGGCCAGGATGGCCGGATTGCTGTCCGTGTACGACGGGGGAGCCCTGATGGGTGAGCGGGAGAAGGACCAGCCGCTGGACAAGGGCCGCCGACGACGGACACAGCGCGTCCGGCTGGGTGCAGGGCCTGGGCCGGTTCATTGCGGACCGGGCGGGCACGGCGCCGCCGGTGGCGGGATACACCGGGTACGCGGCGGTTCGCGGCGACGGTCCGGCCGAGGCGGAGCGGGTACTGGAGCGGGACCTGGACGCGCTGATCACCACTGGACGCGACGAGGACGGGCTGAACGCCTGGGTCCACGACGCAGTCGCCTCGTGGGCGGCGTCTTCCGCAGTGGGCGACGGCACGACGGTGCCGCACCAGGGCGGTGAGCGGCGCATCGGTGACGAGCTGCTGGCCGCCTGGGCGGCGTGGGAGGGCCTGGGCCGGCCTGAGCTGTGCGACTACGGCATCACGGTGGGCCCGGACCGCCAGTTCGCGTGGGTGAACGATCCGGTGGACGGCCCGCGGTGGGCCGTCGGCGAGGTCGCGGCGGCCGGCGGTTCCGCTCCTTGAGCCCGGTGTGAGCAGGGTTCGGGCCGGCTCGCAGGTTCAAATCCTGTCGTCCCGACCAGCGTCTTCGCAGGCTGTGCGGCCGAAGGCAGCAGTCCGGGAACGATTCGACGCGGCGCAGGCGCGATTCGGGGGCGCGAGGGACAGGGCGATGGCGGGCAGGGTCCCCCGAGCTACGCAGATCCCGCGACTGCGAGCGCCCCCTCACAGGGGCGAACCGCACCTGGTGCTGTGACCGCACGAGTTGGCCGGGCTGGTGCCGGAGCGGGCGGTGCGGCTCACTCCGGCGGGTGCTCCGCGGACGCCGGAGAGCGTGTCCGCGGAGCTGGGGTGATGATTTCAGGTCGGCTGGAGCTGGTGCCCAGTCCGGCCACGGTGGCCCGGGCCTGATCGCCGTCAAGGGGGTTGCCGCGGGGATGGTGCGATGTCGACGGCCGTCCCCGCGGCGGTGTGCCGCTCGGGGGTCAGCCGGTGGGAACGTTGACCTGGACCTCGGGCAGGGTGAGGAAGTTGGTGCCGGCGAGCTGGATGCGGACGTAGCGTCCGTCGGTACCCACCGGGACGGTCAGCTTCGCCGGCGCGGTGCCCTTGATCCGGATCTTCTTCACCGTCGGGTCGTCCTGGATGCTCTGCCAGTCACGGCCGGTGAGGTCGGTGTCCGACACGATGACGTCGAAGTCGCTGAGACGCTCCATGACCCAGTCCGTGCGGTTGAACACCTCCACCGACCGGATCTGCTGCTTCGCGCCGAGGTCGACCTGCCACCACGGCTGCGCCTCGTTCGTCGTGTAGCTGGGAATCGCCTGTGCGTAGACGCCGCTGGTGTTGCCGTCCACCGCCTGTGCGGCCGACTGCCCCACCGCCAAGGTGGAGGACTGGGTGGCGGGCCTCTTCAACGCCGCGTTGACGGTGGCCTTCACCGGCGCGCCGTACCGCTTGTCGGCGAAGACGGACTTCCACTGCTGGTCGGCGAACCACTTCTGCACGTCGGACCGGTAGTGAATCGCGTCCGGCACGAAGATCCCGAGCTGCTTCTCCTCCTTGGTCATGTTCCATATGGTGTCCTCGACCTGCTGCTCCGTCTTGTCGCGGAGGGTGTAGAGGTAGGCACCCGGCTGCGAGGTCGCGAAGTCCTCGGAGTACGTCAGCGCGGTGGCGTCCCTCGCGTCGATCAGCTTGTAGGGGGCGGTGCCGGCGATGTTCACCAGCGCGTCCTTGGCCTGCAGCGTCGCGGTCCTGTCATGAGTGGCCGAGCGCGGGCGGTAGAGGAAGACCGGGGCGTCGGGGGCACCGGTGACCGTTCTGATCGGCTCCAGGACCTTGAGGAACGCTCGCTGGATGTGGTCGACGCTGATGGTCGACCGGTACCCCGCCTCGGCCTCCCACTGGTTCCAGTGGATGCCGATGACGCGCGGTTGCTTGCCGGCGTCCTGCAGGGCCCGCAGGCCGTTGGTGATGGTGTTCATCGCCAGCGGGAACAGGCTCGCGATGTCGGTCGGGTCGCGGTCCGGCCACCACCGGTTGTTCGACCCGTCGGTCGACTGGATCCCCTGGCTGCCCCAGGCGATGTGGATCACGTTGAGGTCGGGCAGCTTCGAGCCCGCCTCCGTGGCGCGCTGCCAGCGCAGCGCGGTCGCCGACGCGACGGTGTAGTTGCGGCCTGAATTGAACTCGTCGCCGAGGTTGTTGCCGGTGCAGGTGTACTGCGACCAAGTGGCGCTCGTCGCCCCGACCGTCCGGTTGTCCGTACGGTTCAGACCCTTGACGCGGCTGAGGGACCGGCACTTCGCCTGGTCGGCGGCGTCCAGGGGTGCACCCCACCCCTCGGCGTTGCTCTGGCCGAGCACGATCAGCACCGGGGCGTCGTTCGCGCCGTACGGGTTGGGGATGGGCGCGGCTGCCGCCAGCGCGGGGAACACGGCGGCGGAACCCGCCAGCAGGGTGAGCGCGGCCACCAGCGAGGTGACCGGACGGGTGACGGGGGTGGGGGCGGTAGGTCCGGAGGGCGTGCGGGGGGCGGGTCTTCTGAACATGGGTGGATGCTCCTTACAGCGTGTCCTACGGGGTGGGACGTTCGGGCCGTTGTGTGGGGCATAGGAGGAGAAGAGGACGGGTGGCTCCTGCCGGCATGGGGGATCCGGTGTGGCCGTTCCCGCCGACGGCGTGCAGAGGTCGGCGGGACGTGGGAGGGCGGACCCGGACGGCGACTGTCCATATGCCGACGTCCGGGTGTGCATGGGTGAGGGTGGTGCGTCGCCCGTCGGCAAGGCCGCCGGGCCGTGGGGAGCCGGGCTTCTCGATGACCGTCCGTCACGGTCCTGCGGATAGCGGGGATCCGTTCGAGGCGCCGGCCGATCGGGGGCACACCCTGACGCGGAGGTTCTCGACGAGGCGGGTGGGGCCCGGTGGTGGTGACCGGGCGTCAGCGGAGAACCCGGCCCGTGAACAGGACCGGTCGACACCCGGGAAAGCATCGCCGAAGCACTCGGAATCGAGACGCTCGATCGCGATGAGGCATATGACACCCTCGGATCGGGACCGCCGTCAAGGGTTGGAACGGTTGAGACGTGCTGGTGACCTGGGCCGTTGCGCGCTCCCGGTGAGGGAACCCGGTACCCGGTCCCGTTCGACCGTTCGGCGCACCGTTCGCCGCAGAATCCGACCGCTCGCCGCACACCGCGGTGCGATGGCTACCGGTTCGCGTCCCCAGGCGTTGGGATACGCCGCAGGAACGAACTCGCCGGTGGGAGGGTCCCGAGGACGACTCGGCGGCACCCGGCGAGCTGGTCCCGGCACCGCCGCCCCGCACCGGCGCCCCGCACCGCACCGGCGCGACAGCCCCCGGGGCCCGCTCCTCCACCGCACCCGCCCACCCAGGAGACATCCGTGGACACTCCATCGACCACCCGGCCGGCCGACCCGGACCGCCTGGAACACCTCGAACAGAGCGAGGAGTTCCGCCGGCTGCGCAGCTCCTTCCGCGGCTTCGCCTTCCCCGTGACCGCGGGCTTCATCCTCTGGTACCTGCTCTACGTCCTGCTCTCCAGCTACGCCCCCGACCTCATGGGCACCAAGCTGTTCGGCCACGTCAACGTCGCCCTCGTCCTGGGCCTGCTCCAGTTCGCCAGCACCTTCACCATCGCGGCCTGGTACTCCCGCTACGCCGACCGCCGCCTCGACCCGCCCGCCACCGCCATCCGCGAGGGTCGCACGGCCCAGGCACCCACCGAGCCCGGGAGGGCCGCCCGATGAACACCACCCTGCTCGCCGCCGGCTCCGCCACCGAGCACCGCGGCCTGACCATGACCCTGTTCGGCCTGTTCGTCCTCGCCACCCTCGCCATCACGATCTGGGCCGGCCGCCAGACCAAGGACGCCTCCGACTACTACGCCGGCGGCCGCGGCTTCACCGGCTTCCAGAACGGCCTGGCCATCTCCGGCGACTACATGTCCGCCGCGTCCTTCCTCGGCATCGCCGGCGCCATCGCCCTCTACGGCTACGACGGCTTCCTCTACTCCGTCGGCTTCCTCGTCGCCTGGCTCGTCGCCCTGCTCCTGATCGCCGAACCACTGCGCAACTCCGGCCGCTTCACCATGGCCGACGTCCTGGCCTTCCGGATGCGCCAACGCCCCGTACGCACCGCCGCCGGCATCTCCACCATCGTGGTGTCGATCTTCTACCTCCTCGCCCAGATGGTCGGCGCGGGCTCCCTGGTCGCCCTGCTCCTGGGCGTCAGCGGCGACGGCGCCAAGCGCTGGACCATCGTCGCCGTCGGCGCGCTGATGGTCGTCTACGTCGTCATCGGCGGCATGAAGGGCACCACCTGGGTCCAGATCGTCAAAGCCGTCCTGCTCATCGCCGGCGCCGGCCTGATGACCGTCCTGGTCCTCGCCAAGTACGGCTTCAACATCTCCAGCATGCTCGGCGCAGCCGCCGACGCCAGCGGCAAGGGCTCCGCGTTCCTCGAACCCGGACTCAAGTACGGCGCCTCCGGCACCAGCAAGCTCGACTTCCTCAGCCTCGGCATCGCCCTGGTCCTCGGCACCGCCGGCCTGCCCCACATCCTGGTCCGCTTCTACACCGTGCCCACCGCCAAGGTCGCCCGCAAGTCCGTCCTCTGGGCGATCGGCATCATCGGCGGCTTCTACCTCATGACCCTCGCCCTGGGCTTCGGCGCCGCCGCCCTCCTCGGCCCCAAGACCATCAAGGCCTCCAACGCCGCCGGCAACACCGCCGCCCCCCTACTCGCCGAACACCTCGGCGGCGGAGCCGGCACCACCGGCGGCGCGATCCTGCTCGCCATCATCTCCGCCGTCGCCTTCGCCACCATCCTCGCCGTCGTCGCCGGCCTCACCCTCGCCTCCTCCGCCTCCTTCGCCCACGACCTCTACGCCAACGTCATCCGCCGCGGCAAAGCCAGCGAGAAGGAAGAAGTCCGCTCCGCCAAACTCGCCGCCGTCGCCATCGGCGCCGTCGCCATCGTCCTGTCCCTGTTCGCCGACAAACTCAACACCGCCGCCCTCGTCGCCCTCGCCTTCGCCGTCGCCGCCTCCGCCAACCTGCCCACCCTGCTCTACTCCCTCTTCTGGAAGCGCTTCAACACCACCGGCGCCGTCAGCTCCGTCTACGCCGGCCTGATCAGCTCCGTCCTCCTCGTCACCTTCTCCACCGTCGTCTCCGGCAAGAAGACCTCCCT
>NZ_JBHYYB010000113.1:0-27731 GCF_042752535.1 Kitasatospora sp. NPDC059327
GTGGAGGTGGGGCCGGACGCGGTGGTGACGGCGATGGTGGCGGAGTGCACGGCGGGTGGTGGGGTGGCGGCGATCCCCACCCAACGCCGCGACCGCGGCGGTGAGGCCACCCTGTTGGCCGCCCTGGCCAGGCTGTTCGTGCGCGGCGGCACGGTCGACTGGGCCGCGCGGGCCGGCGTCGACGCCGCCGGGGCGCGCCGGCGGGTCGGCGACCTGCCGACGTACGCGTTCGAGCGGCAGCGGTTCTGGCTGGACGCCGGCACCGGTGCGGGCGATCCGGCCGGGCTCGGCCAGGGCGCCGTCGACCACCCGCTGCTGGGCGCGGTCGTCGGCCTCGCCGACGGCCAGGGCGCGCTCCTCACCGGGCGCCTGGCGCTCGACAGTCACCCGTGGATCGCGGATCACGCGGTGCTCGACACCGTCCTCGTGCCCGGGACGGCCTTCCTCGAACTCGCCCTGCACGCGGGCGAGCGGCTCGGCTGCCCGCGCGTCGACGAACTGACGCTGGTGGCCCCGCTGGCCCTGCGGCCGACCGGGGGCGTGCAGATCCAGCTCGCCGTCGGCGCGCCCGACGAGGCCGGTGTCCGCACGATCGGGGTACACGCCCGCCCCGAGCCGACCGACCAGCCGGCACCCGGTCGCTCCGGGGCGGACGGTCCGGACGCCCCGTGGACGCTGCACGCGACCGGGACACTGGCCCCCGCACCGGAGGTCCAGGACGTCCGGGACCAGCCGGAGCGGGCCGCGCTCGCCGACCTGGCGGCCTGGCCGCCGCCCGGCGCGACGCCGGTCGAGGTCGACACGCTGTACCTGGACGCGGCCGAGGCAGGGGTGTCCTACGGACCGTCGTTCCACGGGGTCCGGGCGGCCTGGCGGCGCGGAGCCGAGCTCTTCGCCGAGATCGCCCTGCCGGAGGAGGCCGGCGCGGCCGGCGGCCGCTTCGGCCTGCACCCGGCGCTGTTCGACGCGGCGCTGCACCCGCTGGGTCTGATCGCGGCCGACGGCGCGCCGGCCGAGGACGCCGGGGCGGGCGTGCGGCTGCCGTTCTCCTGGCGCGGCGTCCACCTGCACACCGCCGGGGCCCGGGAGCTGCGGGTCCGGCTGCTGCCCCTGGGCGGCGACGCGATCGCCGTCACGGCCGTCGACGGGGCCGGACTGCCGGTGGTCTCGGTCGAGTCGCTGGCGGTGCGCGCGCTGTCGCGCGACCAACTGCCGGCGGTCGCGGCGCCGGTGACCGAGCACCTGTTCGCTCTCGGGTGGTCGCCCGTCGAGGCGGCCGAGCGGGCCGCCGACGAGTCCGGCGAACCGCCCATGGGCTGGGCGGTCGTGGGCGGCGACGAGCGCCGGGACGTGACCGCGTTCGCGGCCCGGTTCGGCGCCGCCCGGCACCCCGACCTCGCCGCGCTGGCGGCGGCGGTGGACGCCGGAGCGCCTGCCCCCGACGCGGTGCTGCTGGCGCCGCGCCCGCCGGCCGGCTCCACCGACCCGGTGGCGGTGCACGGCGCCGTGTACGAGGTGCTCGCCGTCGTTCAGGAGTGGCTCGCGGACGAGCGGTTCGCCCGGGCGCGGCTGCTCGTCGCGACCTGCGGCGCGGTCGTGGCGGAGAGCGGCACGGGCACGGCCCCCGACGACACGCCTCCGGACGGCACGGCGCCGGAGGACACGCCTTCCGACGACGCACCTCCCCACGACACGCCTCCGGACGGCACGGCCGAGGCGCCCGACCTGGCCGCGGCCGCGGTCTGGGGGCTGCTCCGGGCCGCGCGCTCGGAACACCCCGACCGCGTCGCGCTGGTGGACCTCGACGCCGACGACCCGGGCGCGGCGGACGCCCGCCTCGACGCGCTCGCCGCCGCTGCCGCCCTGCCCGAGGCCGCCCTGCGCGGGACCGGTCTGCTGGTGCCCCGGCTGCACCGGGTACCCGCGCTCCCGGCCGCCGCTCCCGCCCCCGAAGCCGGTCCCGCCCCCGAGCCCGCCCCCGCCCCCGAGCCCGAGTCCGAGGCCGACGGCGGCCTCGGACTCGCCGACGGCGGCACCGTCCTGATCACCGGCGGCACCGGCACGCTGGGCGCCCTGGTGGCCCGCCACCTCGTCGCGGCGCACGGTGCCCGGCGGCTGCTCCTGGTGTCCCGCGCCGGCTCCGCGGCCGACGGCGCCGACGCCCTGCGGGCCGATCTGACCGGGGCGGGCGCGCATGTCGACTTCGCCGCCTGCGATGTCGCCGACCGTGCCGGGCTGGCCCTGGTCCTCGGGCGGATCCCGGCGGCGCACCCGCTCACGGCGGTGGTGCACCTGGCGGCGGTGGTCGACGACGGGCTCGTCCCGTCGCTGACGCCGGAGCGGGTCGGCCGGGTCCTGCGGCCCAAGGCCGACGCGGCGTTGCACCTGCACGAGCTGACCGCCGACACCTCGGCGGGAGGCCCCGGCGCCGCCCTCCGGGCGTTCGTGCTCTTCTCCTCGGCCGCCGGTCTGATCGGCAACCCCGGGCAGGCGGGCTACTCCGCCGCCAATGTCGTCCTGGACGCGCTCGCGCAGCGCCGCCGCTCGCTCGGCCTGCCGGCCGTCTCGCTCCAGTGGGGTCTGTGGGAGCGGGAGAGCGCGCTCACCGCCGGGCTCGGCGCCGCCGACCGGCAGCGGATGGCCCGGACCGGGGTCGAACCGCTCTCCACCGCGCTGGGTCTCGCGCTGCTCGACGCGGCGCTGACCCGGCCGGAGTCCGTGCTGACCGCCGTCCGGCTCGACCCGGCGCGGCTGGGCGGCGGCGGTGAGGTGCCGCCCGTGCTGCGGGGCCTGGTGCCCGCGCGCCGCCACTTCGGTGCCGGTGCCGGCTCCGAGCCGGCCCGCGTCCTGCTCCGCCGGCTGTCCGCCGTTCCGGCCGCCGAGCAGGAGCGGGTGCTCGTCGACCTGGTCCGCACCCACGCGGCCGCGGTCCTCGGCCACCGGGGCGGCGCCTCGATCGACCCGGACCGCGCCTTCAGCGAACTGGGGCTCGACTCGCTCGCCGCGCTCGAACTGCGCAACCGCCTCAACGGCGCGGTCGGCCTGCGGCTGCCCGCGACGGTGCTGTTCGACCACTCGTCGGCGAACGCCCTCGGCCGCCACCTGCGCGCCGAACTGCTCGACGCGCCGGCGCGGCCACGGGCCGCCGTCACGGCGCGGGCGAAGGTCTCGGACGAGCCGATCGCGATCGTCGCGGTCAGCTGCCGCTACCCGGGCGGCGTGACGAGCCCGGAGGAGCTGTGGCGGCTGGTGCGCGACCGCACCGACGCCATCTCGGAGTTCCCCGACAACCGGGGCTGGGACATCGAGACCCTGTTCCACCCCGACCCGGAGCACGCCGGGACCTCCTATGTCCGGGAGGGCGGATTCCTGCACGACGCCGACCGCTTCGACCCCGCGTTCTTCGGGATCTCGCCGCGGGAGGCACTGGCGATGGACCCGCAGCAGCGGCTCCTGCTGGAGGCGTCCTGGGAGGCGGCCGAGCGCGCGGGCATCGACCCGAAGTCGCTGCGGGGCAGCCGGACCGGGGTGTTCGCGGGCCTGATGTACGCCGACTACGCGTCCCGGCTGACCACCGCCCCCGAGGGGGTGGACGGCTACCTCGGCAACGGCAGCGCGGGCAGCATCGCCTCGGGCCGGGTCGCCTACACGCTGGGCCTGGAGGGCCCGGCGGTGACGGTCGACACGGCGTGCTCCTCCTCGCTGGTCGCCCTGCACCTCGCGGCCCAGGCACTGCGCCAGGGGGAGTGCGACCTGGCGCTGGCCGGCGGCGTGACCGTGATGTCGAGCCCGGCGACCTTCGTCGAGTTCTCCCGTCAGCGGGGTCTCGCCCCGGACGGCCGCTGCAAGTCGTTCGCGGCCGGGGCGGACGGCACCGCCTGGTCCGAGGGCATCGGCCTGCTCCTGGTCGAGCGGTTGTCGGACGCGCGGCGCAACGGCCACCCGGTGCTCGCCGTGGTCCGGGGCAGCGCGGTCAACCAGGACGGTGCCAGCAACGGCCTGTCCGCCCCCAACGGCCTCGCCCAGGAACGGGTGATCCGCGCCGCGCTCGCGCAGGCCGGGCTCGGCCCGGCCGAGGTGGACGCGGTGGAGGCGCACGGCACCGGGACGTCGCTCGGGGACCCGATCGAGGCGCACGCGCTGCTCGCCACCTACGGCGCCGCGCACACCGAGGCCGAGCCCCTGCGGCTCGGGTCGATCAAGTCCAACATCGGCCACACCCAGGCCGCCGCGGGCGTGGCCGGCGTGATCAAGATGATCATGGCGATGCGGCACGCCGAACTGCCCGCCACGCTGCACGTGGACGCGCCGTCGCCGCACGTCGACTGGTCGGCGGGGGCGGTGTCCCTGCTCACCGAGGCGACGCCCTGGCCGGCCGTCGGCCGCCCGCGCCGGGCCGCGGTGTCCTCGTTCGGCGTCAGCGGCACCAACGCCCACGTCATCCTCGAACAGGGCGACCCCGCCGAGCAGTTCGCTCCCACCGAGCAGCCCGGCCCGGCCGGTTCCGCCGAGCGGCCCGGCCCGGCGGCGGCCCGGCCGGCCGCCGTCGCCTGGCCGGTCTCCGGCGCGACCCCCGCCGCCCTGCGGGCGCAGGCCGGCCGGCTGCGCGCCCACCTGGCTGTGCACCCCGGCGCCCGGCCCGCCGACATCGCCCACGCCCTGGCGACCACCCGGTCCGCGCTGGACCACCGCGCCGTGCTGGTCGCCACCGAGGACGCGGAACTCCTGGCGGGCCTCGACGCGTTGGGCGCCGGATCGGCGCACGGCACGCTGGTCACCGGCGCCCCCGGACAGCCCGGCCGGACGGCGTTCGTGTTCGGCGGCCAGGGGTCGCAGTGGACCGGCATGGGCGCCCGCCTCCTCGACGAGTCCCCGGTCTTCGCCGAGCGCATCCGGGCCTGTGACGCCGCGCTCGCGCCGCACACCGGCTGGTCGCTCGTCGACGTGCTGCGGCAGGCGCCCGGCGCGCCCTCGCTGGAGCGCGTCGACGTCGTGCAGCCCGCCCTGTTCGCCGTGATGGTGTCGGTGGCCGCGATGTGGCGCGCGCTCGGGGTCGAACCGGCCGCCGTGGTGGGCCACTCGCAGGGCGAGATCGCCGCCGCCCACGTGGCCGGCGCGCTCACCCTGGAGGAGGCCGCCCGGATCGTCGCGCTGCGCAGCCGCGCCCTGCTCGCGATCGCGGGCGGCGGCGGCATGATGTCGCTCGGCACCTCGGCCGAGCACGCGGGACGGCTGATCGCCGGACTGCCGGGGCGCCTCGGCGTCGCGGCCGTCAACGGACCGGACGCGGTGGTCGTGTCCGGCGACACCGGGGCGCTCGACGAACTGCGCGCGCGGTGCGAGGCGGACGGCGTCCGGGCCCGCCGGCTCCCGGTGGGCTACGCGGCGCACTCCGCCGCCGTGGAGGCCGTCCGGGACGAACTCCTCGCCGCCATCGGCGAGGTGAGCCCGGCACCGACCCCGTCGGTGGTGTTCTGGTCCACGGTCACCGGCGAACCCCTGGACGGTACCGCGCTCGACGCCGAGTACTGGTACCGGAACCTGCGCGCCACCGTCGAGTTCGAGCGGGCCACCCGCGCGCTGCTGCGCGACGGGTACACGGTGCTGGTGGAGACCAGCCCGCACCCGGTGACGGCCCCGGCGATCGAGCAGACCACCTCGGAGCTCGCGCCGGACGCGCTGGTCGTCGGCTCGCTGCAGCGCGACGCGGACACCCTGCGGCGCTTCCTCGCGGCGGCGGCGAGCCTCTGGGTCCACGGTGTCCCGGTCGACTGGTCCGCCCTGCTCGCGGGCCGGGCGCCGCGCCGCACCGAGCTGCCCACCTACGCCTTCCAGCGCGAGCGCTACTGGCTGGAGGGCGCGCCGGCCGCGGCGAACGCCGAAGGGCTCGGCCTGCGCTCCGCCGACCACCCGCTGCTCGGCGCCGCCGTCACCCCCGCCGAGGGCGACCGGCACATCCTCACCGGCCGGGTCTCGCTGCGCAGCCACCCGTGGCTGGCCGATCACGCCGTCCTCGGGACGGTCCTGCTGCCGGGCACGGCGTTCGTCGAACTCGCCCTCCAGGCCGGTGACCGGGCCGGCTGCGCCGTGGTCGAGGAGCTCGCCCTGGAGGCGCCGCTGACCCTGCGGGACCGGGACGCCGTCCAGCTGCAGGTCCTCCTCGACGGACCGGACGAGCAGGGCCGGCGCGCGCTGACCGTCCACTCCCGCCCGGACACCGCGCCGACCGGTCCGTGGACCAGGCACGCGAGCGGTGTCCTGGCACCCGCGCGGCCGGAGGAGGAGCCCCGCGCCGGAGCGGACGAGGTCTGGCCGCCCGCCGGGGCCGTCCCGCTCGACACCGACGGCCTGTACGAGCGGCTGGCCGGCGCCGGGTACGGGTACGGTCCGCTGTTCCGCGCGGTGCGCGCCGCCTGGCGGTTCGGGGACGAGGTGCTCGCCGAGGTCGCCCTCACGGGGGACGGCCAGGACGCCGGGCGCTTCGCGCTGCACCCCGCCCTGCTCGACGCCGCGCTGCACATCGCCGGCGCGCTCGACGACGGGGCCGGCGGCGAGGCGGCCGGAGTCGGGCTGCCCTTCGCCTGGACGGGTGTGCGCCTGTACGCGGTCGGCGCCCGGGCGCTGCGCGTCCGGCTCGCCCGCACCGGACCGGACGCCGTCTCGCTCACCCTGACCGACCCGGCCGGTTCGCCGGTCGCCGGGGTCGACTCGCTGCTCTCCCGGCCCGTGACGGCCGAGGCGCTCGCCCCGGCCCGCGGCGCGGCGGCCGACGACCTGTTCCACCTGACCTGGCCGGCCCTCACACCGCCGGCCGACGCTCCGCTCGGCAGCTGGGCGGTGGTCGGGCCCGACGACCTCGGCGCCGTCGCCGCCCTGCGGGCCGCCGGCGCGGCCGTCGCCACGCTGCCCGACCTGGCCGCCTTCGACCCCGCCGACCCGCTCCCGGACATCGTCGCGATCACCTGTGCGCACCCGGTGACCGGCGCCGACCACGACCCCGCCGCGGCCGCGCACGCGGCGGCCGGCCGGGTGCTCGACCTGCTGCGGACCTGGCTGGACACCGGACGGTTCGCCACCACCCCGCTGGTCGTGCTGACCCGCGGCGCCGTCCCCGGCCCGCACGGCGAGGCCGTGCCCGACCTCGCCGCCGCGGCCGTCTGGGGCCTGGTCCGCTCGGCGCAGACCGAGCACCCCGGCCGGATCGTGCTGGCCGACCTGGACGACCACCCCGACACCTTCGCCGCCCTGGGCGCGGCACTCGCCGCCGGCGAACCGCAACTCGCCGCCCGCGCGGGCACCTTCGCGGCCCCCCGGCTCGCCCGGACCGGGTCCGCCGGCCGGCTGGCCGCCCCCGCCGGCACCGGGGCCTGGCGCCTCGACCTGCTCGGCACCGGGACGGTCGACGGCCTGACCCTCGCCCCGAGCCCGGACGGGGCCCGGCCGCTCGGCCCCGGCGAGGTCCGGGTCGCGCTGCGCGCCGCCGGCCTCAACTTCCGCGACGTGGTGGTCGCCCTCGGCATGGTCACCGACACCCGGCCGCCCGGCGGCGAAGGCGCCGGCGTGGTGCTCGACGTCGGCTCCGACGTCCACGACCTGGCCCCCGGCGACCGCGTCATGGGCCTGTTCGCGGGCGGCACCGGCCCGCTCGCCGTCGCCGACCGCCGGCTGCTCGCACCGATGCCCGACGGGTGGACGTACCCGCAGGCCGCCTCCGTCCCGGTGGTGTTCCTCACCGCCTACTACGGCCTGGTCGACCTCGCCGGCGTCCGGCCCGGTGAATCGCTGCTCGTGCACGCGGCCACCGGCGGCGTCGGCATGGCGGCGCTGCAACTGGCCCGGCACTGGGGCCTGGACGTCTACGGCACCGCGTCGCCCGGCAAGTGGCCGACGCTGCGCGCCCAGGGCCTCGCCGACCCGCGCATCGCCTCCTCGCGCGACCTCGGCTTCGAGGATCGCTTCCGCGCGGCCCGCGACGGGCGCGGCTTCGACATCGTGCTCAACTCGCTCGCGCACTCCTACGTCGACGCCTCGCTGCGCCTGCTCGGCCCCGGCGGCCGGTTCCTGGAGATGGGCAAGACCGACATCCGCGACCGGGACGAGGTGATCGGCGCCCGACCGGGCACCGACTACCGGGCCTTCGACCTCATGGACGCCGGCCCCGACCGGATCCGGGAGATGCTGGCCGAGCTCGGCGCCCTGTTCGCCGACGGTTCGCTGCGACCCCTGCCCGTCACCAGCTGGGACGTCCGCGACGCCGTCGACGCGTTCCGCCACCTGAGCCAGGCCCGGCACACCGGCAAGATCGTGCTGACCCTGCCGCCGACCGTCACCGGCCCCGCCGTCGACCCGGACGGCACGGTCCTGATCACCGGCGGCACCGGCACCCTCGGCGCCCTGCTCGCCCGCCGGCTCGTCACCGAACACGGCGCCCGCCACCTGCTGCTGACCAGCCGCCGCGGCCCGGACGCCGCGGGTGCGGCCGAGCTGGCCGCCGAACTCGCCGGGCTGGGCGCGGAGGTCCGGATCGCGGCCTGTGACGCCGCCGACCGGTCGGCGCTCGCCGACCTGCTCGCCTCCGTACCGGCCGACCACCCGCTGACCGCCGTCGTCCACGCGGCCGGCGCGATCGACGACGCCGCCCTGCACGCGCTCACCCCGGACCGGCTGGCCCGGGTGCTCCGCCCGAAGGTCGACGCCGCCTGGAACCTGCACGACCTCACCCGCGGCCAGGACCTCGCCGAGTTCGTGCTGTTCTCCTCGATGGCCGGTACCTTCGGCGGCGCCGGTCAGGCCAACTACGCCGCCGCCAACGCCTTCCTCGACGCGCTCGCCCAGCACCGCCGGGCCCGCGGCCTCGCCGCCACCTCGCTGGCCTGGGGCCTCTGGGCCCAGGCCAGCGGGATGACCGGCCACCTCGACCGGGCCGACCTCGACCGGATCGCCCGCACCGGCGTCACCGCCCTGGAGAGCGACCACGCGCTCGCCCTCTACGACGCCGCGCGCGCCGCCGACCGTCCGACGGTGGTGCCCGCCCGGCTGGACCTGGCGGTGCTGCGCGGCACGGGCGACGTCCCCGCGCTGCTGCGCGACCTGGTCCGCCCCGGACCGCGCCGGGCCGCCGCCGGACCGGACCCGGACGCGGCCTCCTTCGCGCAGCGACTCGCCCGGCTCTCCGAGGACCGGCGCCGGCAGACTCTGTCCGCCCTCGTCCGGCAGGAGACCGCGGCCGTCCTCGGCCACGGGACACCCGAGGCGATCGGCCGGACCCGCCCGTTCAAGGCGCTCGGCTTCGACTCGCTGACCGCGGTCGAACTGCGCAACCGGATCGCCGCCGCGACCGGCCTGCGGCTGCCCGTCACGCTGGTCTTCGACCACCCGACCCCCGACGCGCTCGCCGACCACATCGGCGCCGAACTGCTCGGCACCCCGGTGGCCGCCCCGGGCGCCGCCCTCCCGGCGGCGGGCGCCCCCGGAACCGACGACGACCCCGTCGTCATCGTCGGCCTGGGCTGCCGCTACCCGGGCGGCGTGGCCGACGAGCACGACCTGTGGCGGCTGCTCGCCGACGGCGCCGACGCCATCGCGCCGTTCCCGCGCGACCGCGGCTGGAACCTGGACGCCCTCTACGACCCCGACCCGGACCGGGCCGGCAAGTCGTACGTGCGCGAAGGCGGTTTCGTCGACGACGCCGTCCGCTTCGACGCCGAGTTCTTCGGCATCTCGCCGCGCGAGGCGGCCGCGATGGACCCGCAGCAGCGGGTCCTGCTGGAGACGGCGTGGGAGACCTTCGAACACGCCGGCATCGACGCCACCGCGCTGCGCGGCAGCAGCACCGGCGTGTTCGTCGGCGCGATGGCGGCGGACTACCACACCAGTACCTCCGGAGCGCTCGCCGAGGGCCAGGAGGGCTACCTGCTCACCGGCACCGCGACCAGCGTGATCAGCGGCCGGGTCTCGTACGTGCTCGGACTCGAAGGACCGGCGGTGACGGTCGACACCGCCTGCTCCTCCTCGCTGGTCGCCCTGCACCTCGCGGCGAACGCGCTGCGCTCCGGCGAGTGCGACCTCGCGCTCGCCGGCGGTGTCGCGGTGCTCACCTCGCCGCAGGCCTTCGTCGAGTTCAGCCGTCAGCGCGGTCTCTCCGCCGACGGCCGCTGCAAGCCCTTCGCGGCCGCCGCCGACGGTACCGGGTGGGGCGAGGGCGCCGGGCTGGTGCTCGTCGAGCGGTTGTCCGACGCCCGCCGCCGGGGCCACCGGGTGCTCGCGGTCGTCCGCGGCTCGGCGGTCAACCAGGACGGCGCGTCCAACGGGCTCACCGCGCCCAACGGGCCCTCCCAGCAGCGGGTGATCCGGCAGGCGCTGGCGAACGCCCGGCTGACCGCGGCGGACGTCGACGCGGTCGAGGCGCACGGCACCGGCACCCGGCTCGGCGACCCGATCGAGGCGCAGGCGCTGCTCACCACCTACGGGCGGGAACACACCGCGGAGCAGCCGCTCTGGCTCGGGTCGATCAAGTCCAACATCGGTCACACCCAGTCCGCCGCCGGGATCGCCGGCGTGCTCAAGATGGTGCTCGCGATGCGCCACGGGGAGCTGCCGCCGACGCTGCACGTCGACGAGCCGACCCCGCACGTCGACTGGGCGGCGGGGCACGTCGCGCTGGTCACCGAACGCCGGCCGTGGCCCGCGCTGGACCGGCCGCGCCGGGCGGGCGTCTCGTCGTTCGGGGTCAGCGGCACCAACGCGCACATCATCCTCGAACAGGCCCCCGCCGAGGACCGGTCGGACGGCCGGCCGCAGGCGCCCGCGGCCGAGCCCGGTGCCGTGCCGGACACCGCCGCCGCCGAGACCGCCGCCGAGCCCGGTGGCGCCGAGACCGCCCCCGTTCCGGACGTCGCCGCCGAGCCCGAAGGCGCGCCGGTGCGGGGCGTGGCCGGGGTCGTGCCGTGGCCGCTGTCGGCGCGCACCGCCGAGGCGCTGCGCGCCCAGGCCACCCGCCTGCACGCCTGGGCGCAGCGCCACCCGGACGCCGAACCCGCCGACGTCGCCTGGTCGTTGGCCACCGGCCGGGCCGTCTTCGACCACCGCGCGGTGGTCCGCGGGCGCGACGGCGCGGAGCTGCTCGCCGGCCTCGCCGCAGTGGCCGACGGCCCGGCGGCCCCCTCGGGCGCGCTCAGCGCCGGTCCGGGGCCCGTCTTCGTCTTCCCCGGCCAGGGCTCGCAGTGGCTCGGCATGGCGGCCGAACTGCTGGCGACCAGCCCGGTGTTCGCCGAGGCGGTGGCCGAGTGCGCGGCCGTCATCGACCCGCTGGTGCCGGACTGGTCGCTGCTGGACGTGCTGCGCGGCACGGACGAGGCGACGGCCGCGACGCTCGCCCGGGTCGAGGTCCTGCACCCCGTGCTGTTCGCCGTCATGGTGGGGCTCGCCCGGTGGTGGGAGTCCTGCGGGGTGCGCCCGTCCGCCGTGATCGGCCACTCGCAGGGCGAGGCCGCCGCCGCGTACGTGGCGGGCCTGCTGTCGCTGGAGGACGCCGCCCGGGTCGCCGTGATGCGGGTCCGGGCCGTGCAGACGGTCGACGCGTGCCGGGGCGGGCTGCTCGCCGTGGCGGTGACGGCCGAACGCGCCCACGCGCTGATCGCCGAGGCCGGCGCCGAGGGCCTGGTCTCGGTCGGCGCGATCAACAGCCCCACCAACGTGGTGCTCTCCGGGGACACCGAGGCGCTCACCGCGATCATGGCCCGCTGCGAGCGGGAGTCCACCCGGGCCCGGTTCGTGCCGGCGGCGTACGCCTCGCACTCGGCGCAGATGGACGCCGCCCGCGAGGAGATCACCCGGCTGCTGGCCGACCTGCGGCCGCTGCCGGGCCGGGTCCCGATGTACTCGACCGTCACCGGCGGCCTGCTCGACGGGCAGACCCCGCTCGACGCCGCCTACTGGTTCGAGAACATGCGCCGCACCGTCCGGTTCGAGGCCGCGATCGGCGCGGCCGCCGCCGACGGCCACGACGCGTTCGTCGAGTGCAGCCCGCACCCGGGGCTGCTGGTGCCGCTCGGCGACACCCTCGACGACCTCGGCGTCAGCGGCGCCGTCCTGGGGACGCTGCGGCGCGGCGACGGCGGCGCGGACCGGCTGGTCACGGCCCTGTCCGACGCCTTCGGCCGCGGCCTGCCGGTCGACTGGGCCGGCCTGCTCACCCACGACCGGGTCACCCGGGTGGACCTGCCGACCTACGCCTTCCAGCGCCGCCGGCACTGGGTGGACGCGGCCGGCGCGGCGGCCTCCGGCGGCGGCGCCGGCTGGGGTCAGTTCACGGTCGAGCACCCGGTGCTGGGCGCCGGTGTCGACCTGGCCGACGGCTCCGGGACGCTGTTCACCGGACGGCTCTCGACGACCTCGCACCCCTGGCTGACGGACCACCTGGCGCTCGGGTCGGCCGTCGTGCCGGGCACGCTGCTCGTCGACCTGGCCCTGCGGGCCGGCGGCGAGGCCGGCTGCCCGGTGGTCGAGGAGCTGACCGTGCACACCCCGCTGGTGCTGCCCGAGACGGTCGGCGTCCGGGTCCAGGTCACCCTGGCCGGGCCCGACGGCGCGGGGGCGCGCGCGGTCACCGTGCACTCGCGGCCCGAGGACGCGCCGGCCGACGCGTCGTGGACCAGGCACGCCTCCGGGCGGGTCGCGCCCGGTGCCCACCGGCCGGCCGGGCGGCCGGAGCAGTGGCCGCCGGTCGGGGCCACCCCGGTGTCCGTCGCGGACACCTACGAGCGGCTCACCGGCGCGGGCCTGCGGCTCGGCCCCGCCTTCCAGGGCATGCGGGCCGCCTGGCGGCGCGGTGACGAGCTCTTCGCCGAACTCACCCACGGCGGCGACGGCCAGGGCGCCGCACGGCTCGACCTGCACCCGGCCCTGCTGGAGCCGGCCCTGTACGGACTCGCGCCCGAACCGGCGGGGGACCGGCCGCGGCCGGAGAGCGACCTGGTCCGGCTGGCCTCGTCGTGGCGGGGCGTCTCCGTGGTCCCGGGCCCGCTGCCGGTGGCCCGGGTGACGCTGCGCGTCACGGACGCCGACACCCTGGCGGTCGGGCTCGCCGACGAGACCGGGCGGTCGGTCGCGACCGTCGAGGCGCTCGGGCTGCGTCCGTGGTCGGGCCGGGAGCTGCGCGCGGCGGGCGGTGAGCGGCCGGTGCTGACCCGGCTGGAGTGGGTGCCGGGGCAGCCGGCCGCCGGAACGGCGCGGGCGGGCGGCGGCTGGGCCGTGCTGGGCGAGGCCGGTGCGCTGGCCCGCGCGACCGGCGCGGCCGTCCACCCGGACTGGCCGGCCCTGGCCGCCGCGGTGGACGCGGGCGCACCGGTGCCCGACCGGATCGTCCTGGTCGTCGCCGCCGGCCCGGCGGACGGGCAAGCGGCCGGCGAGCACGTCCCGGCCGATGGGCACGTCCCGGCCGATGGGCAGATGCCGGCCGGGACGCACGTCCCGGACACGGTGCGGGCCTCGGCGCGGGCCGTGCTGGCGGTGCTGGGCGCGCACGCGGCGGACGGGCGGTTCGCCGCCGCCCGGCTGGTCGTGCTCACCCGTGGCGCGGTCTTCGCCGAACTGGGCGACCGGGTCACCGACCCCGGCGCGGCGGCCCTGTGGGGGCTGGTGCGCTCGGCCCGGTCGGGCCACCCGGCCGGGATCGTGCTGGCCGACCTCGACGACCACGAGGCGTCCCCGGAGGCCCTCGCCGCCGTCCTGGACGCGGCCGGCACGGCAACGGCGGACCTCGGTACGGCCGACCCCGGGGCGAGCGAGTACGCGGTGCGGGCCGGCCGGATCCTCGTCCCGGTGCTGAGCCGGGTGCCCGCCCTCGACGCCGCCGGCGGCACCACCACCGCCGTCCCGACGGACGGCACGGTCCTGGTGACCGGCGCCGAGAGCCGGCCGGGCGCCGCGACGGCCCGGCACCTGGTGACCGCGCACGGCGTCCGCCGCCTGGTGCTGACGGGCCGGCACGGCTCGGCCGCACCGGGGACGGCGGCCCTGGCCGCCGAACTGTCCGCGCTCGGCGCGGTGGTCGAGGTGGCCGCCTGGGACGGCGCGGACCGGGAGGCACTGGCCCGGGTGCTCGCCGCCGTCCCGGCCCGGCACCCGTTGCGGGCCGTCGTGCATGCGGCCGGTGCCCCCGGGGCAGACACCGACGCGCCCGGGGCCGACCTCCCCGGGGCCGACGGTGCCTGGCACCTGCACGAAGCGACCCGGGGCCTCGACCTCGCGGTGTTCGTCCTGCACGCCTCGGCGGCCGGCCTGGCCGGTGACCGGGACCGGGCCGGGCACGCCGCCGGCGCGGCCTTCCTCGACGCCCTCGCCCAGCACCGGCGGGCCCGGGGCCTGCCGGGCCTCTCGCTCGCCTGGGGTCCGTGGGCCGGCCCGGACGCCGCGACGGACGGCGAGGACCGCGCGGACGAGGCCGGGGGAGCGGGCGAAGGCGCCCGCCACGACGGGCTGCTGGCGCTCACCGAGGAGCAGGGCCTGGCCCTGCTCGACGCGGCGCTGACCCGCCCGGAGGCCGCCCTGGCGCCGCTGCGCGTCGACACCGCGGCCGTGCGGCGCGGTGACCCGGGCGTCGCGCCGCTGCTGGGCGGGCTGGTGGCGGGGGCCCGGCGAGGTCCGGCCGCGGACGCCGCCGAGGCCACCCCGGTGCTCCTCGAACGGCTCCTCGGCCTGCCGGACGACGAGCAGGAGAAGGCGCTCGTCGACCTGGTGCGGTCCTGCGCCGCCTCGATCCTCGGCCACGCCGACCCCGAGGAGATCGACCCCGGGACGGCGTTCAAGGACCTGGGCTTCGACTCGCTCACCGCCCTGGCGGTCCGCAACCGGCTGCGGACCGCGACCGGCCTGCCGCTGCCGGCCACGCTGATCTTCAGCCATCCCAACGCCGCCGCCCTCGGCCGCTACCTGCGCACCCGGCTGCACCAGGAGCACACCGTCTCCTGGGACTCGGTGCTCGGCGAGATCGACCGGATCGGGGCGATGCTCGCGCTGCTCGACGACCAGGACCGGGCCAAGGCGGCCGAGCGGCTCCGGGAGCTGGCCGAGAGTCGCGCGGACGACCGGACGGAGACCGAACTCCCGCCCGCGCAGGAGACGTTCGGCTCGGCCACCGACGAGGAGATGTTCGACTTCATCGACCAGGGCGGTGACCGGTGACCGCCCGCTGACCGGCCGACCGCCGACCTTCCGCCGACCGACCGAGCGTCCGCCGACCGACTGCCGGACCGACCGCCGACCACCGATTCACGGGGCTGGGGCCTCCCCGTCCTCCCGGACACCCACGGAGCACAAGCGATGGCGAACGAAGAGCAACTTCGCGACTACCTGCGCCGGGCGGCCACCGAGCTGCACGACACCCGGAACCGGCTCCGGGACGCCGAGGACCGGTGGCACGAGCCCCTCGCCATCGTCGGCATGCAGTGCCGCTACCCCGGCGGGGTCGGCTCCCCGGAGGAGCTGTGGGAGCTGGTCCGCACCGAGTCCGACGCGATCACCGGCATCCCGTCCGGACGCGGCTGGGAGCACGGCGAGACCGTCGGCGGGGCCTCCTACCGCGGCGGGTTCCTGGCCGACGCGGCCGACTTCGACCCCGACTTCTTCGGCATCTCGCCGCGCGAGGCGCTCGCGATGGACCCGCAGCAGCGCCTGCTGCTGGAGGCGTCCTGGGAGACCCTGGAACGCGCCGGGATCGACCCCACCTCGCTGCGCGGCAGCCGGACCGGCGTCTTCGTCGGGGTGATCGCGAGCGACTACCTGTCCCGGCTGTCCAGCACCCCCAAGGAGGTCGAGGGGCACCTGCTGACGGGCAGTCTGGTCAGCGTCGCCTCGGGCCGGATCGCCTACGTGCTGGGGCTCGAAGGCGCGGCCGTGACCGTCGACACCGCGTGCTCCTCCTCGCTGGTCGCCCTGCACCTCGCCTGCCAGGCACTGCGCGCCGGCGAGTGCGACCTCGCGCTCGCCGGCGGGGCGACCGTGCTCGCGACCCCGGGCGCGTTCGACGAGTTCTCCCGTCAGCGGGGCCTCGCCGCGGACGGCCGCTGCAAGTCCTTCGCGGCGACGGCCGACGGCACGGGCTGGAGCGAGGGCGTCGGCATGCTGCTCGTCGAGCGGCTGTCCGACGCGCGCCGCAACGGCCACCCGGTGCTCGCCGTGGTCCGCGGCTCCGCCGTCAACCAGGACGGCGCCTCCAACGGCCTCACCGCGCCCAACGACCTGGCCCAGGAGCGGGTGATCCGGCAGGCGCTGGCGAACGCCCGGCTGGCCCCGGCGGACGTCGACGCGGTCGAGGCGCACGGCACGGGCACCCGGCTGGGCGACCCGATCGAGGCGCAGGCGCTGCTCGCCACCTACGGGCAGGGCCGGCCGGCGGAGCGGCCGCTGCGGCTCGGGTCGATCAAGTCCAACCTCGGCCACACCCAGGCCGCCGCCGGTGTGGCCGGTGTGATCAAGACGGTCATGTCGATGCGGCACGGTCTGCTGCCGCGCACCCTGCACGTGGACGAACCCACGCCGATGGTCGACTGGGAGGCGGGCCGCGTCGCGCTGCTCACCGAGCCGGTCGCCTGGCCCGCGGGTGAGCGGGTGCGCCGGGCCGGCGTGTCGTCGTTCGGGGTCAGCGGCACCAACGCGCACGTGATCATCGAGGAGCCGCCGGCCGCCGAGGAGCCGGCCGGGGCCGAGCGGCGGCCGGGCCCGGCGGCGGCCGACGGGCAGCCGGTGCCGGCGGGCCCCGGGGTCGTCCCGTGGGTGGTCTCGGCGCGCACCGAGGCCGGGCTGCGGGCCCAGGCGGCCCGGCTGCGCGACTGGGTGGCCGGACACCCCGAGGCAGAACCGGCCGACGTGGCGTGGTCGCTGGCGTCCGGGCGCGCGGTGTTGGAGCACCGGGCCGTGCTGGTCGGCCGGGACCCCGCCGACCTCGCGGCCGGGTTGACCGCCGTGGCCGACGGCGCGGCCGCCCCGGCCGCCACCGCGGTGGTGACCGGCGCCGTGCCGCGCGGCACGGGACGCACCGCCGTCCTGTTCACCGGCCAGGGCGCCCGCTCGCGCGGGATCGGGCGGGAACTCCACGCCGCCTTCCCGGTGTTCGCGGAGGCGCTGGACGAGGTCTGCGCCGCCTTCGAGGGGGTGACGCCGTTCTCCGTCCGCGACGTGGTGCTCGGCACCGCGCCGGGCGGTCCGGACACCGGCGGCCCGGACAGCGAGGGCCCGGACAGCGAGGGCCCGGCGGACCCGGCCGCGCCGGAGTCCACCGGCGTCGCCCAGCCCGCGCTGTTCGCCTTCGAGGTCGCCCTGTTCCGCCTCTGGGCCTCCTGGGGCGCGACGCCCGACTACGTCGCCGGCCACTCGCTCGGCGAGATCACCGCGGCGCACGTCGCCGGGGCGTTGTCGCTCGACGACGCCGTCACCCTGGTCGCCGCCCGTGCCCGGCTGATGAGCGCGCTGCCGGCCGGTGGCGCCATGCTCGCGGTGGGTGCCCCGGAGGCCGAGGTCGCCGCCGTGCTGGCGTCGACGCCGGGCACGGTGGGGCTGGCCGCGGTCAACGGGCCCGCGAGCGTGGTGGTGTCCGGCGCCGAGGAGGCCGTCGACCGGGTGCGGGCCGCGTGCGCGGCCCGGGGCTGGCGGTGCGCACGGCTGCGGGTCTCGCACGCCTTCCACTCCGAGCTCATGGAGCCGGTGCTGGAGAAGTTCGCCGGGGTCGTCGAGGGGCTGCGGTTCCGTACCCCCGCGATCGCGCTCGCGTCCAACGTGACCGGGGGGATCCTGGCACCGGAGCGCCTGGCCGACCCGGGCTACTGGGTCGAGCACCTGCGGCGCACCGTCCGGTTCGGCGACGCGCTCGGCGCGTTGCGGGCCGCCGGGGTGACCACCTTCGTCGAGCTGGGGCCGGAGGCCGCCCTGACGCCGATGGTCGCCGAGTGCCTCGCCGCCGAGGAGGCCGCCGGCACCGTCGCGGGCATCGCCACCCTGCGCCGCGACCGCGACCCCGTCACCGGGGTGCTGGCCGCGCTGGGCCACGCCTTCGTGCGCGGTGCGGCGGTCGACTGGGCGGCGCTCACGGCCGCACCGGCGACCGGCCCCGCCCGGCGCCGGGTCGAGTTGCCCACCTACGCGTTCGACCGGCGCCGGTTCTGGCTCGACGCGGGCACCGACGCGACCGACGCGACCGGCCTCGGGCAGGGCGCCGCCGACCACCCGCTGCTCGGCGCGATGGTGCGGCTCGCCGACGGGCACGGCTCGCTGTTCACCGGGCTGCTCTCGCTCGACACCCACCCCTGGCTCGCGGACCACGTGGTCTTCGGCACGGTGCTGCTCCCGGGCACCGCCTTCCTGGAGCTGGCCCTGCACGCGGGCCGGCGGGTCGGGTGCGAGCGGGTCGAGGAGCTCTCCCTGGAGGCGCCGCTGGTCTTCGCCGAACGCGGCGGGGTCCAGCTCCAGCTCTGGGTCGAGGCCCCGGACGAGGACGGGCGCGGCGCGATCGCGATCCATTCGCGGCCGGTCGGCGACGATCCGGGCGAGCCGTGGACCCGGCACGCCGCGGGCACCCTGGTCCGCGCCGACCCGGTGCCCGCCGGCACCGGCCCGGACGCCGACCAGGGGACCGCGGCCGACCTCGCCGTCTGGCCGCCCGCCGGCGCCGTCCCCGTCCCGCTCGACGGTTTCTACGACTGGCTGGCCGACACCGGCGTCACCTACGGCCCGGCCTTCCACGGTGTGCGGGCGGCCGCCCGGCGCGGTGACGAGGTCTTCGGCGAGGTCGAGCTGCCCGAGGGCGTCGCGCACGAGGCCGACCGGTTCGGTACGCACCCGGCGCTGATGGACGCGACGCAGCACCTGCTCGGCATCGCGGCCTTCGCCGACCGGGCCGACCCGGGCGCCGGCCCGGTGTCGCTCCCGTTCTCCTGGCGCGACGTCCGCCTGTTCGCCCCCGGCGCGGCGACGGCCCGGGTCCGGCTGCGGCGCACCGGGCCGGAGTCGGTGGCCCTGACCCTCGCGGACCGGGACGGCCGGCCCGTCGCCGAGGTCGGGTCGCTCGCCGTGCGGCCGGTCTCGCCGGAGAAGCTGCGGTCCGCCGCCGGGGCCCGCCAGGACCCGCTCTACGCGGTCCGCTGGACGCCGCTGCCCCGGCCGGCGGCCGTCCCGGCCGTCACGCCCGCGACCTGGGCGGTCGCCGGGGACGCCGGGCCGTTCGCCGGCCGGCTGGACGCCGCCGTCCACGCCGACCTGACCGCGCTCGGGGAGGCGGTCGACGCCGGGGCGCCCGTGCCCGAGGTGGTCGTCCTCCCGTGGCCGGACGCCGCGCCGTCCGCCGCGCCGCACGCCTCCGGCCCGGCCGCCGTCGGCCCCGCCCTGCCGCCCGTGGCGGACGTGCACGCCGCCGTGCACGAGGCCCTTCGGCTCGTGCAGGGCTGGCTCGCCGACCCGCGCTTCGCGACCGCGCGGCTGGCCGTGGTCACCCGCCGGGCGGTGTCGGTGGGTGCCGACGACCCGGTCCGCGACCTCGCCGCGGCGGCCGTCGGCGGGCTGGTCCGCTCCGCCATGTCGGAGAACCCGGACCGGATCGTGCTGGTCGACCTGGACGACGACGAGGCGTCCGTCCCGGCCCTCGCCGCCGCGACCTCGGCCGCCGCCGACTCCGGCGAGCCCCAACTGGCCCTGCGCGCGGGGGCGCTGTACGCCCCCCGGATCGCCCGCACGGACCCCGCCGGGACCGCCGGAGGCGTTACCGGGTCCACCGGCGCGGTGCCCGGCCCGACCGGTCCCGCCTTCGACCCCGAGGGGACGGTGCTGGTCACCGGCGGCACCGGCGCGCTCGGCGCCCTGGCGGCCCGTCACCTGATCACCGCCCACGGCGTCCGTCGGCTGCTGCTGACCAGCCGGCGCGGGCCGGCCGCCCCCGGCGCCGCCGAGCTGACGGCCGAGCTGACCGCGCTCGGCGCCGAGGTCGAGGTGGCGGCCTGCGACGTCGCCGACCGCGCGGCGCTGACCGCCCTGCTGGCCGCGATCCCCGCCACCCACCCGCTGCGCGCCGTGGTGCACACCGCCGGTGTCGTCGACGACGGCGTGATCGGCGCCCTGACCCCCGAACGCGTCGCCGCCGTGCTGCGCCCCAAGGTGGACGCCGCGACCCACCTGCACGAGCTCACCCGCGAGCTGGACCTGACCGCCTTCGTGCTCTACTCCTCCGTCGCCGGTGTGATCGGCAGCCGCGGCCAGGCCAACTACGCGGCGGGGAACGCCTTCCTGGACGCCCTCGCGCACCACCGGCGGGCCCTGGGGCTCCCCGGGGTCTCCCTCGCCTGGGGCCTGTGGGAGGAGGAGAGCGGCCTGATGAAGGACGACTTCACCGTCACCGACCGCCGGCGCATCGACCGCAGCGGCGTCCTGCCGCTCTCCGACGGCCAGGGCCTCGCCCTGTTCGACGCCGCCCTCGCTCGGGGCGAGGCCCTGCTCGCCCCGGTCCGCCTCGACCTCGCGGCGCTGCGCCGGCTGGACGACGAGCTGCCGATGATCCTCAGCGCCCTGGTGCCCGCCCGGCGCCGCGCCGGCGGCGAGGACGCGCGCAAACTGGCCCAGCGGCTGGCCGGCCGGCCGGAGACCGAGCAGCTGCACCTGCTGACCGACCTGGCCCGCCGGCAGGCCGCGGTGGTCCTCGGCCACCCCGGTCCCGAGGCGGTCGCGCCCGACCGTGCCTTCACCGAGCTGGGCTTCGACTCGCTGACCGCGCTGGAGATGCGCAACCGGCTCAACGCCGCCACCGGCCTGCGGCTGCCCGCGACGGTGCTGTTCGACTACCCCAACGCCACCGCGCTGGCCCGGTTCCTGCGCACCGAACTGCTGAGCCTGCCCGGCTACACCCGGGCGCCGGCCGTCGCCGCCGCCCGGGTGCTCGACGAACCGATCGCCATCGTCGCCATGAGCTGCCGTTTCCCCGGCGGCATCGCGAGCCCGGAGGACCTCTGGCGCGTCGTGGCCGACGGCGTCGACACGGTGGTGCCGTTCCCGACCGACCGCGGCTGGGACCTCGCCGCCCTGTACGACCCGGACCCGGACCGGTCCGGGCGGTGCTACACCCGCGAGGGCGCGTTCATGCGGGGCATCGACCGCTTCGACTCCGAGCTGTTCGGCATCTCGCCGCGCGAGGCGCTGGCGATGGACCCGCAGCAGCGGATGCTGCTGGAGACCTCCTGGGAGGCGTTCGAACGCGCCGGCCTCGACCCGTCGTCCCTGCGCGGCAGCAACACCTCGGTGTTCGCCGGGCTGATGTACGCGGACTACGCCGCCGGCCGGGTGCAGAACGTCGACGACGAGCTGGAGGCGTACATCGGCAACGGCAACTCCTTCGGCGTCGCCTCCGGGCGGGTCGCCTACACCCTGGGCCTGGAGGGCGCGGCGGTCACGGTCGACTCGGCGTGCTCCTCCTCGCTGGTCTCGCTGCACTGGGCCGCGCACGCGCTGCGCACCGGGGAGTGCGACCTCGCCCTGGCCGGCGGGGTGACGATCATGTCGACGCCGAGTGTCTTCGTGGAGTTCGCGCGCCAGCGCGGGCTGGCCCCCGACGGCCGCTGCAAGTCCTTCGCGGCCGGCGCGGACGGTACCGCGTGGGGGGAGGGCATCGGCCTGCTGCTGCTGGAGCGGCTCTCGGACGCGCGGCGCAACGGGCACCCCGTGCTCGCCGTGGTCCGGGGCTCGGCGATCAACCAGGACGGTGCCTCGAACGGGCTCACCGCGCCGAACGGGCCCTCGCAGCAGCGGGTGATCCGGCAGGCGCTGGCCAACGCGGGCCTGGGAACCGGCGACGTGGACGCGGTCGAGGCGCACGGGACGGGGACGACGCTGGGTGACCCGATCGAGGCGCAGGCGCTGCTGGCGACGTACGGGCAGGGCCGGCCGCAGGACCGTCCGCTCTGGCTGGGGTCGGTGAAGTCCAACTTCGGTCACACCCAGGCGGCGGCCGGTGTCGCGGGCGTCATCAAGATGGTGATGGCGATGCGCAACGGCCTGCTGCCGAAGACCCTGCACGTGGACGCGCCCACGCCGCACGTCGACTGGTCGGCCGGCCGGGTCGAGCTGCTCGCCGAGGCGCGGGACTGGCCCGAGCTGGACCGGCCGCGCCGGGCGGCCGTCTCCTCGTTCGGGATCAGCGGGACCAACGCGCACGTCATCCTGGAGCAGGCACCCGCCGAGGACGCCGCTGCCCCGGTACCGGTCCCCGACCTCCCCGCCTCCGCTCCCGCCGCCTCCGCCTCCGCCTCCGAGGAACCGGCGGGTGTCGGCGGGGTGCTGCCCTGGGTGCTCTCCGCCCGGACGGAGGGCGCGCTGCGGGCCCAGGCCGGCCGGTTGGGGGAGTGGGCCGCCGAACACCCCGGGGCCGACCCGGCGGACGTGGCGTGGTCGCTGGCCTCGGGGCGCGCCACCCTGGAGCGCCGCGCGGTGGTTTGGGGCCGCGATCGGGCGGAACTCGCCGCCGGTCTGCGGGCGTTGGCCGACGGCTCGGCCTCGACCGCCGCGTCCGCGGTCGCCGGCGACGCCGGCGGGCCCGGCGCCGGCGCGATCACCGGCCCGGTCCTGGTCTTCCCGGGCCAGGGCTCCCAGTGGGCCGGGATGGCCACCGAACTCCTGCGGACCGGACCGGAGTTCGCGGCCGCGATCGCCGAGTGCGCGGCGGTGATGGACCCGTTGACGGACTGGTCGCTGGTGGAGGTGCTGCGGGATCCGTCCGGCGCGCTGCTCGACCGGGTGGACGTGGTGCAGCCGGCGCTGTTCGCGGTGATGGTGGGCCTGGCCCGCTGGTGGGAGGCGCGCGGGGTCCGCCCGGCCGCCGTGATCGGCCACTCGCAGGGCGAGATCGCCGCCGCCCACGTGGCGGGGTTCCTGTCGCTGGCGGACGCGGCCAGGATCGCGGTGCTGCGCAGCCGTGCGCTGCGGCAGGTCTCCGCCGTCGGCGGCGGGATGCTCTCGGTCGGGGTCGGCGCCGATCGCGCCGCCGAACTCATCGCCGGTGACGCCCGGTTGTCGCTGGCGGCGGTCAACGGCCCCACCGCCGTGGTGCTCTCCGGCCCGGTCGAGGCACTGTCCTCGGTCGCGGCCGACTGCGAGCGCGACGACGTACGGGCCCGCTGGATCCCGGTGGACTACGCCTCCCACTCCGTGCACATGGACGTCCTGCGGGACGACCTGAACGAGCTGCTGGCGGACCTCGCGCCGCGGCCCGGCCGGGTGGCGATGTACTCGACCGTCACCGGCGGCGCGGTCACCGACCACCGGGCACTCACCGGCCCGTACTGGTACGAGAACCTGCGCAACACCGTCCGGCTGGACACCGCGGTGCGGGCGGCGGTCGCGGACGGGCACACGGTGTTCCTCGAATGCAGCCCGCACCCCGGCCTGGTCGTCCCACTGGAGGACCTGATCGCCGAGGCGGGCGGCGGCGGCACCGTCCTGCACACCCTGCGGCGCGGCGCGGGCGGCCCGGGGCAGCTGGTCGCCGCCCTGGCCGCCGGCTACGCCCGGGGCCTGCCGGTGGACTGGGCCGGGCTGCTGCGCCACGACGGCGTCCACCGCGTCGACCTGCCCACCTACGCCTTCCAGGGCCGGCGCTACTGGCTCGACCCCGATGCCGGCACCGCGCTGCCGGGCCGGACCGGGCCGGGCGCCGCCCCGGCCGGCGACCCGGTCGACGCCAGGCTGTGGGACACCGTGGCGGCGGCCGACGCGGAAGGCCTCGCCGCCCTGCTCGACATCGCCGAGGACACGCCGCTGCGCGAGGCCCTGCCCGCCCTGTCGGCCTGGCGGACCAGGCAGCGGGCCGACGCGGTGGTGCGCTCGTGGCGCTACTCCGAGCAGTGGGAGCCCTGGACGGACGCCCCGGCGGCGCCCGAGCGGCTGACCGGGCGCTGGCTCGTGGTCGCGCCGCAGGGCCCGGCCGCCGACGTGCTGCGCACCGCCGTCACCGGACTGCTCACCGGCCGCGGCGCCGAGGTGGTCGCACCGGCGGCCGGCCGGCTCCCGACCGGGCGGGCCGAACTGGCCGAGGAGCTGCGGGAGATCGCCGCGGCCGGCGCCCTGAGCGGCGTCCTGGTGCTGCCGGTCGGGGACCAGGCGCAGCGCGACCCGGCCCCCGTCCTGGACGCGTTCGTGACGCTGGTGCAGGCCCTGGGCGACGCCGGTCTCGACGCATCGCTGTGGTGCGTCACGCAGGGCGCGGCCCCGGTCCTCGGCGAACCGCCGCTCAGCGCGGTCGCGGCCGCCGTCCGGGGCCTCGGCCGGGTCGTCGGCCTGGAACACCCGGGCCGCTGGGGCGGACTGGTCGACCTGCCGGAGACGGTGGACGCGCGCGCCGCCGACACCCTGGCCGCCGTCCTCACCGCGGGGTCGGCCGAGGACGACATCGCGGTCCGCCCGCTGGGCGTCTTCGTGCGCCGGCTGGCCCGGTTGCCGCACGCCGAGGGCGCCGCCCAGGGCACCGACCGCGAGGCCGCCTGGCACCCGGGGCGGACGGCGCTGGTCACCGGCGGCACCGGGGCGCTGGGTGGGCAGGTCGCGCACTGGCTGGTCCGGGCGGGGGCCGAGCACCTCGTGCTGGTGAGCCGCGGCGGCGCGGCCGCGCCCGACGCCGCCCGGCTGCGGGAGGACCTCACCGCGGCCGGCGCGGAGGTGACGCTCGCCGCGTGCGACGTGGGCGACCGCGACGCGGTCGCCGCGCTCCTCGACGACCTGCGGGCCCGCGGTCTGCGGCCGGACACCGTGGTCCACGCGGCCGGCGCGGAGGTCGGCGGGCCGCTGGACCGGACGACCCGCCAGGACATCGACGAGGCGCTCGCCGCCAAGGTCGGCGGCGCGCTGGTGCTGGACGAACTCCTGCGCTTCGACGAACCCGGCACCTTCGTGCTGTTCTCCTCCGGCGCCGGGGTGTGGGGCGGCGCCGGTCAGGGCGCCTACGCGGCCGCCAACGCCTACCTGGACGCGCTCGCCGGGCAGCGCCGCGACCGGGGCGCGGCGGCGACCGCGATCGCCTGGGGCCGGTGGGGCGGAGCGGGGATGTCCGCCGGTGAGGCCGGGTCGCACCTCGACCGGATCGGGGTGCCCGCGATGGCCCCGGCGCTCGCCCTCGAAGCGCTGCGCCAGGCCCTGGAGGAGGGACTGGCCACCGTCACCGTCGCCGACATCGACTGGCCGCGGTTCGCGGTCGGCTACACCGCGGCCCGCCCGCGACCGCTCGTCGCGGAGCTGGTCGCCGCCGCGACCCCGGTGCGGGCCGGGAGCGCCGACGGCGACGGCACCGGCACCGAGGGGTCGGCCCCCGAGCTGCTGCGCGAACGGCTCGCCGCGCTCTCCGGCCCGGACCGCGACCGCGAGCTGCTCGCCCTGGTCCGGGCCGAGGTCGCCGCGCAGCTCGGGCACGCCGACCCGGCCGAGATCGAGCCCGAACGGCCCTTCCGCGACCTCGGCTTCGACTCGCTGGCCGCCGTCGGGCTGCGCAACCGCCTCACCGCGGCCACCGGTCTGACGCTGCCCACCACGCTGGTCTTCGACCACCCCACGGCGGACGATCTGGCCGGCCACCTCGGCCGGGAGCTCTTCGGCGCCGGCACGCCCGAGGTGTCGGCGCCGGACGGACTGGACCGCCTGGAGGCCGAGCTGTCGGCGCTGGCCGGCCCCGCCGAACGCGAACGCGTCGCGGCCCGGCTGTCCGAGCTCGCCGCCCGGCTGCGCGGTGGCCCGCCCCCGGCGGCCGAGGGCGGCCGGGACCTCGGCAACGCCACCGACGAGGACCTGTTCGACATCCTCGGGGAGGAGTTCGGGATCTCCTGAGCAGTCGTCCGTTCCAGGCACCCGAACCGACAGGGGTAGGCAGATGTCCGACACCAGGTCCAACGAAGAGAAGCTGCGGCACTTCCTGCGGCAGACGGCCGCCGATCTGCGGGCGACCAAGCACCGCCTCCAGGAGGCCGAGGAGGCCGCCCGGGAGCCGATCGCGATCGTCGCGACGGGGTGCAGGTTCCCCGGCGGGGTCCGCTCCGCCGAGGACCTGTGGCGGCTGGTGGCCGACGGCACGGACGCGGTCGCGGGCTTCCCGGCCGACCGGGGCTGGGAGGTCGACGGCACCGCCGGCCCGCTCGGCGGTCCGGCCACCCGGCAGGGCGGCTTCGTCCACGACGCGGCCGAGTTCGACGCCGAGTTCTTCGGGATCTCCCCCTTCGAGGCGCTGGCGATGGACCCGCAGCAGCGGCTGCTGCTGGAGACCTCGTGGGAGGTGTTCGAGCGGGCCGGGATCGACCCGCTGGCCCTGCGTCGCAGCCGGACGGGTGTGTTCGTCGGCGCGTCCGCGCTCGGCTACGGCGGCGGGCAGCGGCGGGCGGAGTCGGGGGTGGAGGGCTACCGGGTCACCGGCGGCTCGATGTCCGTGGTGTCCGGCCGGGTCGCCTACGCGCTCGGGCTGGAGGGGCCGGCGGTGACCCTGGACACCGCGTGCTCCTCGTCGCTGGTCGCGATGCACGCGGCGGGCCAGGCCCTGCGGGCGGGGGACTGCGACCTCGCGCTCGCGGGCGGCGTCACCGTGATGGCCCGGCCGACCGCGTTCGTCGAGTTCTCGCGTCAGCGCGGGCTGGCCTCGGACGGCCGTTGCAAGTCGTTCGCGGCGGCCGCCGACGGGACCGGGTGGGGCGAGGGCGTCGGCCTCCTGCTGCTGGAGCGGCTGTCGGACGCGCGGCGCAACGGGCACCCGGTGCTGGCCCTGGTGCGCGGCTCCGCCGTCAACCAGGACGGCGCTTCGAACGGTCTGGCCGCGCCGAACGGGCCCGCGCAGCAGCGGGTGATCCGGCGGGCGCTGGCCACCGCGGGCCTGGCTCCGGCGGACGTGGACGCGGTGGAGGCGCACGGGACGGGGACGACGCTGGGTGACCCGATCGAGGCGCAGGCGCTGCTGGCGACGTACGGGCAGGGCCGACCGGAGGACCGTCCGCTCTGGCTCGGCTCGGTGAAGTCGAACATCGGCCACACCCAGTCCGCGGCGGGTGTCGCGGGCGTGATCAAGATGGTCCAGGCGCTGCGGCACGGCATGCTGCCGAGGACGCTGCACGTGGACGCGCCCTCGCCGCACGTCGACTGGTCGGCCGGCCGGGTCGAGCTGCTCGCCGAGGCACGGGACTGGCCGGAGCTGGACCGGCCGCGTCGGGCGGGTGTGTCCTCGTTCGGGATCAGCGGTACCAACGCGCACGTCATCCTGGAGCAGGCACCCGCCGAGGACGCCGAGGACGTCGAGGACGCCGAGGACGCCGAGCCGGCCGGGCGGCCGTCGGCCGCCGGCGTGGGCGGGCTCGTCCCGTGGGTGCTGTCGGCCCGCTCCGGCGAGGCCCTGCGGGCGCAGGCCGCCCGGCTGGGTGAGCGCGTCGCGGTGGAGCCGGCGCCCGAACCGGCGGACGTGGCCTGGTCCTCCGTCACCGGACGGGCCCTGCTGGAGCACCGTGCGGTGGTGCTGGGCCGGGACGTGGCGGAGCTGACGGCCGGCCTGACGGCGGTGGCCGACGGAGCGCCCGGCCCGTCCCGGCCTGGCGGGGGCCCGGTGGTCGTGACGGGCGCCGTGCCCCGGGCGGCCGCGGGCTCGGGCGGGCGCTCCGCCGCGAAGTACGCGGTGGTGTTCGCGGGGCAGGGTGGGCGGGTGCGGGGGATCGGTCGTGAGTTGTACGGGGCGTTCCCGGTGTTCG